>NZ_RQVC01000001.1:0-182181 GCF_003992085.1 Veillonella sp. CHU732 | reverse complement strand
AAATTAGGTGAAGAACTTGACATCGTAGGTGAAGGTACAGTAGCAGAAACCGTAGCAACAGCAGCCAACAACATCCGTACTAAGAATGTTGGTGGTAAACTAGAAATTGGATTAGTAAAAGACTTAAAAAATATTACGTCGATTACAAATGCAGCTCCAGTAGATCCAACACAACCTGATGCAGCGAAAGTAGCAAGCACTACATTAACAATCAATGGCGATGCATTAACGGTAGAAAATAAACAAGCTGATGGCAAAACAGCAACAGTGACAATCGGCAAAGATGGTATCGATGCTGGTGGTAAAACAATCACTAATGTGGCAAAACCAACAAATGACAAAGATGCAGCTAATAAAGAATATGTAGATGCTCAAAAATGGGGCTTAAAAATTCAAAATGGTGATGCAGCAGCGGAAGATGTAACAGCGAAAGATAAAGCAATTACATTAAAAGCTAGTGCAGATACAAGTGATGCTGCAGACAAACCTAAAAAAGGTATTGTCATTGCTAAAGATGGTGAAGGTAACATCACACTTGGCTTAGAAAAAGCAGATCGTACTACATTAGACAATGCAGTTAATCTTGGCAACACAGGTTCTGACGGACGTGATGGACAAGCAGGCAAAAATGCAACTGGTGTTATAGCTGGTTCCGCAGGTGCACAAGGTCCAACAGGTAAAGATGGCTTAAACGGTAAAGACTTAACAAATAAAGTCAATGCACTTCGTAACGGCGAAGCTGGTACAGTGGTGTATACAAATGCAGCCGGCGATCGTCTTGTGAAAGCAAACGATGGCAAGTATTACAAAGCTGATGAAGTAGAACCTAATGGAGAGAAAAAACCAGGAGCTACTGCGGTTGATACCAAAGATGTAATTGCCAGCTTAGTATCTCCAGATGGCAACACAACTGGTGCAACTAATAAGTTATCTAACATTGCAGATGGTGCTATTTCCAAAGATTCCAAAGATGCTGTAAACGGTAGCCAATTGTTCAACGAACGTGTGACAAGCCCTGTCATCTTCGTAGATAAAGATGGTAACCAAGTATTCAAAACTGCAGAAGGTAAATTTGTTACTAAAGAAGGTACAGCAGTTGCAGATGCTGATTTAGATAAAGTTCATACTAAAGTCAATGCTGACAAAGCAATGACATTGGATAACGTAGCATCCGCTGTTAATAATTTAACAGGCACTACATACCTAGATAAATTAGCAGAAGGTGCAAAAGCCGATAACAAAGTAGCTAATTCTGCAGTGAATGTAACAGATTTACATAGTACTGCGAATGCTCTTGTAACAAAAGGTCTTGATTTCAAAGGTAACCTAGGAGATGCAATCCATAAAAACTTAGGTGAAACGCTCGAAATCGTAGGCGAAGGCACTGTAGCCGCTGATGCAACAACAGCAGCAAACAACATCCGTACGAAGAAAACTGATGATGGTAAACTAGAAATTGGTTTAGTAAAAGACCTAACAGGTATTACATCCATCACAGGTGGTGATGCTAATAACGATACAAAAATCGAATTAGGCAAAACGGGATTAAAAGTTACGAATACAGTGACTCCAGCTGCTGGTGGTGCACCAGAAACAAAAACAATCACCATCGGCAAAGATGGTATCAATGCAGATGGTACAAAAATTACTAACGTGGCAACACCAACAGATAAGGCAGATGCAGCTAATAAAGAATATGTAGATGCTCAAAAATGGGGCTTAAAAGTTCAAAATGGTACTGATGCTGCAACAGATGTTACACCAGCTAATAAAGTAGTTACTTTCAAAACTGGTACTGGTACAGTAGCACCAACTAACTTGCCAGCAGGTCAAGATAGCCCTACAAAAGACACTGATAATGTAGCACCTAAAAAAGGTATCGTTCTTGAAACAGATAATCAAGGTAATGTGACTATCGGCTTAGAAAAAGCAGATCGTACTACATTAGACCATGCAGCAAACATTGGTAATACAGCTTCTGACGGTCGAGATGGCCAAGCAGGTGCTGGTAAAGATGGTGTAGCCGTAGCTGGTTCTGCAGGTGCACAAGGCCCAACTGGTAAAGATGGCTTAAACGGTAAAGATTTAACATCCAAAGTGAATGCACTTCGTAACGGTGAAGCTGGTACGGTAGTATATACAAATGCAGCCGGCGACCGTGTAGTGAAAGCTAATGATGGCAATTACTACAAAGCTGATGAAGTAAAACCAGATGGCAATGTAAAAACTGAAACTGAAAATGGTGGTAAAGCTCCTGTAGCAGTGTCACCAGAAGCACGTCTAGTAAGCCCAGATGGTACAACAACTGGTGCAGCTAACAAGTTATCCAATATTGCGAATGGAACAATTTCTGAATCTTCCAAAGATGCTGTTAACGGTAGTCAATTGTTCAACGAACGTGTAACAAATCCAACAATCTTCGTAGACAAAGATGGCAACCAAGTATTCAAAACTACAGATGGTAAATTTGTAGATAAAAATGGGGCAGAAGTTCCTGCAGATAAAATTCATACAAAATTGAATGCGGGTGCTCCAATGACATTGGATAATGTGGCATCTGTTGTCGAGAATGCGACTGTTCCTAACGCTGCAGATCCTAACAATGTTACTTTCAAAGAAAAATTGGCGGCGGCTGCAGGTGATGTTGCGACAAAACATTCCGCAGTAAACGTAGAAGATTTACATAAAGCAACTGCAGATACTAGCGATGCTCTTGTCACAAAAGGTCTTAATTTCCAAGGTAACCTAGGCGATGCAATTCATAAAGACTTAGGCGCAAAATTGGACATCGTAGGTGAAGGTACAGTAGCAGCTGATGCAACAACAGCAGCGGACAACATCCGTACTAAAAATGTTGATGGTAAGCTAGAAATTGGTATAGTAAAAGACTTAAAAAATATTACGTCTATTACAAATGCAACAACAGCAGATGGAGATGGTACGAAATTAACTATCGATGGCGATAAGCTATCCGTAGTAAACAAAAAAGGTACTGACAAAACAACAGTGACAATCGGCAAAGATGGTATCAATGCTGGTGGCACGAAGATTACTAACGTAGCCGAAGGTGCGATTAGCAAAGATTCTACAGATGTTGTGATCGGTAAGCAATTACATGTTACTAACGAAAAAGTTTCTAATTTAGAAGAAACTAAGTTAAACAAAACTGACGATGTACATGTAAAAGCTGGCACATACACAGTTGATGATAAAACAGGTACTGTTGCGTTACCTCTTGTGAAAGGCGATGCAGATACGGCTACTAGTAAGAATGTAACAATTTCTGGTATCGTAACGCATGCAGCTCTTTCTAACACAATGGACGCTTACGAATTGCACATCGCTGGGGATAAAGATTCCAAGGCTACGACTACTCTTAAAAAAGGTCTAGCAGTTCGTGGTGCAGAGAACTTCACTCCTGATGCTGCAACGAAAGAAAAGGGTATCAATATCCAAGCTACAGCTACTGAAGGTGGCGTAAATATTAAATTATCTGATACATTAACTAAGATGAAAGGTATTACTTTCACTCCAGCTGAAAACAGTAAAGAGGCAGTAAGCTTAACATCTAATGGTCTTGACAATGGTGGTCATACAATCACAAATGTAGCAGCTGGTCAAAATGATACAGACGTAGTGAATGTGGCACAATTGAAAGGAATTGCAAATGTAGTAGGTGATGTGAATAACCGTCTTAACAGATCGAGTGCACAATCTGCGGCGTTGGCTGGGTTACAAACATTGCAATATGATCCGTTGGAACCAACACAAATCTCTGCAGGTGTAGGTTATTATAAAGGATCTACTGCTTTAGCGCTTGGCGTGGGTCATTATAAAAATGAATCTACTTTGTTCCATGTAGGTGCTTCCGTTAATGGACATGGTGATGAAGTGATGGCGAATGCAAGTGTCACATGGAAATTTGGTTCGCGAGCAACAGAAAGTGCTGTGAAAGATACATACCGCCAAGGTCCTATCAGTGCATCTTATACATTACAAGACAAAGTCTCAGCTTTAGAAGCTCAAAACCAAATACAAAGCGAAAAAATTAATGCTCAAAATCAAGTGATAGAAGATTTGAAGGCGCAATTAGCAGAAGTGCTTCAATACATTAAAAAATAATAGGTTCTGGTCTATTAATTTTAGTGTAACAGCATAGCTATTAGTCAAAAAGGGGCTGTAACAAAATGTACATTTTACATTTTCGTTACCGCCCTTTTTGCAAGCAGAAACTACGAAGGTTTTTGAGACAGTAATATCTACTATACAGATGCTCCTTTTATAGTGTAAGTGAAGTGTATGTTGTTGTTATGGGTACACTTATAATATGCAATTCGTGTAAAAATCGGGGGGGAGTGTATAAGAAAAAAATTTGCCTAAAATGATTGAAACTGCTTGATACTAATGATATTATGTATATGTATTCTTATCATTATTTCAGCAATCACAGGAAAAAAGTGTTCAAGCCTTCTATATAAGGTTTAGGTTGGACTGCATGGTTATGTGTGTATATGTATATGGGGTGTATTATGAAACGATATGACGTATTGCTATCTTGTATTACTCTTTCATTATTGACAAATGTGTGGACTGTATCCGCAGAGGTGATAACAAGAGACAAGTATACTGTGGTGTATTCAAATCCTGGAAAGGAAACGTCTTATACGTACGATGCAACTAAGGAAGATAAGCCGTTGAATTTTTTAGCAATTTCTGCATTGGGTGGCACTAATAATATCACGATTAAAGGTAAATTAGAAGATTCCAATGGACCATCTAGTACGTTCAATACCAATACATCAGTTGTGGGACTACGTGAAGGGGACTATCGTTTTTCACTTAATTCTAAGAAAGCTTATGAGCCATCATCAAGTATCTTGATATCTGATGGCGGTGTTGCTGGAGAGAATAATATTGTATTTGAGGATGTTACCGTTGACAATCATATCATGTCATCTGGGATTCAAACAGTGGATCAAATCAGTGTGAATAGTACCGGAAAGCAGGGCCTTGCGGCTGCGTCGATTACATTTAAAGGGGTGAATACCATCAACACCTTATTAGATGATCCAAAGCTAGATAATTATGCTAGAAAACAGTCAAATGGTATTCAATTATTTAATAATGGCACAACTGTAGGAAACTATCATATACATTCAGAAGTAGGATCTACATTGAATGTGAATGTTACGTCAGCTTCTAGTCATGCTCGTGGTATATTTGTGAATCATTATAATAATACGGTTAGATCAACGGCTGTAAAAAAAGAAACCCCCACTGTGACGGTGATGGAGTTTGATGGTGATGTGAATGTAAAAATAGATAGACATGGTCAAGAAGAGGCAGAAAATTATGGGATTGGTCTCACTTCCAGGGCGAGTAAAAGAGATCGGGATACAATTCCCGATGATTCTAAATTAGAAGCTATATTTAGAGGAAATCTCACTGTAGATGTAACACCTGTATATGATGCGCAGGGTAATCCTAAAAGCATTGGAGACGCTATTAGTGTGGACGGAAAAAATAGCAAAGTTGATATTGTAGGTGGACCCGATAAAGTGATTCAAATCAGAGGGGATATACATGCCTATAATAGTGGTATCGTTAATTTAAATTTAGGTAATAAAGACTCTTATTTTGAAGGCGAGGCTCATATAGGTAAAGAAAAGTTTACATCGAAGCAGAATCTATTTGATGAAACTGTCGATGCTGATGATAATGTCATCCTACGGGCACAGGATATTGAAAAATTTGAGAAACAGATTGAGGGCTGGAAAAAAACACTAGAGAAACCTACCCTATCTGCTAAAGTAAGAGAAAATCTTATGAAAAAGATTGCAGAGGCAGAAGCTTCTATCGAGAAAAGCAAATTGTATTTTGATGAGCATGGCATCATAAAAAATGATGTTATTGATAACACAAATAATGCGATTAATCTTACTATGAGCAATGGCGCTCACTGGAAAGTCACGAATGATTCCATGGTGAAAGATTTGGATTTAACCAAAGGTGCCATTGTAGAATTTGGAGGACCTAAAAAGTATGTCAATGTATCTGTAAAACATTTAATAGGGGATGCAGGCACACTGAAAATGAACGGGAATATTGTCAGTGGTGATTCTGATAGATTGGTGACTCGAAAAGGCAGTGATGGAGTCTATAATATTGTCTATAAAGATGATGGAACAGCTAAAACGAAGGGCCGTGAGCACTTAAAACTTGTAGAAAACTTAGGAGATTTGACTGACAATAAGGCCAAGTATAAATTACTGTATGGTACTACAGATCAAGGCGCCTATGAGTTCACTGTATCTAATTCTGAAACTTCAAAGATAGCCCAAATTGAACCAGATGGAAAGAATGATTTTTACTTAAATCCTACTGGTCGATTGAGTTCTGGAGCTCAGGCTGTTGAAGTACTACATAATATGATATACCAAAGTAATTTGGCTACCATGGGTACACTAGTACAACGATTAGGGGAAACACACCTAGATAAAAAGGTGCGCAACTCTAATGACATTTGGGTAAAGTTAATTGGTGGTAAATATAGTAGCGATGGAGATGTAAAGGTAGGTACATATAGCAATAACTATTATGGCATACAAGGTGGGTTTGATTGGCAAAGAAAGCATGGAGCATGGATTGCCTATCATGGACTTGATGTAGGTATGTTACAGGCCCGTGGCACATTAGATGAATTCAGCGGCTCTATTAAGCTCACACAAGCTGCAATAGGTGGGTATTCCGCTTGGGTGCATCCAAAAACAAATATGTATGTTGATATTGTGGGACATATCGCTAATTACCGTGGTGGGTTCGACATGATAAACCGTTCTCATACAGATGTATCTTCTGATACTATGCACACTGTATCATATCTCGGATCAGTTGAACTAGGTAGACGCTTCTATTTCAAGAAAAATGATACACGCAAGTATTATATAGAACCAGAAGCACAATTGACGTATCAAAGTATTGGTAGTTATCCTATGCACATGAAACATGGATTAACATCAGTGACAGATGATTTTAAAGGTTTAGTTCTGCGTATCGGTGCCAGAATTGGTATAGACAATATCACACCAGGACATATTAATCCATATATTAAGATTATGCATGAACGAGAATTATGGGGAGATACAACGCATACTTTTAATGAAGTGGCTGTGGAAAAACCATCGAAACAAGATAGTTGGTTTACTTATGGATTTGGTGCATCCTATATAAGTAAAGATGAAACTAAACAATTTTATTTTGAAGCACAAGGGTCAACGAAACATAAGGTAAAACAAAATTGGCAAATTAATGCAGGATTTAGACATCGATTCTAATCGTAATACCTCACTATTGGGTATCCAGTAGTGAGGTATTTGCATTATATGATATAATAGAACAATAGCCGATGAACTAGGTTCATTCGATGAGTGAGGTACAAATGAAAGTTATCATTTCAACGTTGAATTCAAAATATATACATTCTTCTTTGGCGTTGCGCTATTTGCAGGCTTATGGAAGAATGAAAGACGAGGCATATGAGATAGTGGAGTACACTATTAATATGCCTATTTTAGATATTTTAAATAATGTGACTACCTTAGATGCAGATGTAATAGGGTTTGCTTGTTATATCTGGAATATCGATATGACATTGAATCTTTGTTCTATGATTAAAGCGGTTCGTCCTAACGCGAAAATTATATTAGGTGGTCCAGAGGTGAGTTATACGGCGAGGGAATTATTAGAAGACCACCCGTATATTGACTATATTGTCCAAGGGGAAGCTGAGGAGGCTTTTACTTCCTTTGTGAAAGCAATTTGTACAGGGCAATCTCCTGTTAATCCCGTCATACCTGGCATCTTAGGTAGAGAACAAGGTATTATTCAAGGGTCGGAAGAGGCTGTAGAGGTGAAAGACCTAAGCACTATACCATTCCCGTACACAGAGGAAGATATGCTGACCTTAGGAAATAAAATTGTCTATTACGAATCTTCACGAGGTTGTCCGTTTTGTTGCCAGTATTGTTTATCTGGTAATCGCAACACCGTTCGATTCTTTCCTCGAGAACGGGTATTACAAGAGTTGGCTTGGTTTGTGAGTCACAATGTAAAACAAGTGAAGTTTGTGGATCGGACTTTCAACTGTGCGCCTCATCATCATATTCCATTGATGGAGTGGATGCGTGACCATGGGGGACAGACGAACTTTCACTTGGAAATGGAATCCATTTTAATGACTGAAAAAGAAGTAGATATTCTAAGTTCTACTAGTCATGGTCAAATACAGATTGAGGTAGGCGTTCAAAGTACGCATGATAAGACATTGGAGGCGATCCATCGGCGCAATGATTGGGGCCGCATTCAGTCCGTCATTCCTCCGATTATCAAAGCAGGGCGCACCCATGTGCATATGGATTTAATTGTAGGGTTGCCCTATGAAAGTAAAGCTATTTTTGAGAAATCTTTTAATGATTTGTTCAGTTTGCAACCCCATGCGTTGCAGATTGGCTTTTTAAAGTTATTAAAAGGAGCTGGCGTGCGTTCCATGGCGGAGTACGAGTACATTGCGAATCCGAAAGCACCTTATGAAGTGTTACAAACCCATGTATTGCCTTATGATGATGTGCGCATGCTGAAATATTTTGAAGATGTGTTTGAACGGTTCTATAATAGTGAACGGTATCGCACAGTTTTTGGGTACATTAGTGAAAGCTTAATCCAAGAAGGATCGGCCTTTGCCTACTTTGAAGAGATGACTAAGCTATGGTTAGACAAAGGGAATCAAGATCGTAAATTAAATGATGCTGATCAAATTGTTTTTCTTTATGAGTTCTTTACTTTGAAAGAGGACCGAGTAGCCTGTGATTTACTGCGCTATGATGTATTGACTTCTTTCAATGGTAAAATACGGGATGAACGATTTGGTCTATCTAAAGATAGAAAGCAAGAAATGCAAGATGCCGAGATATTCTGGCGTGAGGAAGACTTAGTTCGACAATACATTCCTAACTACTCCTTTGTGGAGTGGCGGAGAATCCGACAAGATTATCATACGATTGAGGTCTGTGGAGAGTCATTGCCATACTTAGGGATTCAACAGTGTATCGATTCTACAACTCCTGCAATATCATTGTGTGATGAGGAACTTTCTGATTTCTATCTATGTTCTGCAGGAAATACCAGAGAATGTCATAATCAAGAAATACTTGTTGGTGCGAGTTGCCAAGGGGTGAATGACAGTAATATCCATGTATTGAGTGGTACTATTCCTAGCCAAGATAAAAAATATACTATTATCATTGACGTAAAAGGTGAGACGAAACCTTTTATACGCCCTCAACAATGTGGGAAGATCCATCTAGGTGATTTGGCACATACTACTAGTGTAACTATCAGCGAGGAGGTGTGATATGAGTGATACCACAAAGCCAAAGCGGTATCGTATGATATCTGCTTTTTACAAAGAGCGATATGGGGAAAAGGCCTATAAAATTCCAGTGGCATTACCGTTGACATGCCCTAATCGCGATGGATCAGCAGGTGTAGGTGGATGTACCTTCTGTGGTGAAATTGGAGCAGGCTATGAAAATCGACCAGCCTCTATGACGGTGAAACAGCAAATTCATGAAACAGTGGTGCATATTGCTAAAAAATATAAAGCCTATAAATATATACCGTATTTTCAGAATTTTAGTAACACTTATTTGCCACCAAAGAAGTTTCGCCAGTATGTGGAAGAAGCTTGCTTAGAACATGTGGTAGGCATTGCCATTGCCACCCGACCTGACTGTGTACATGATGCCTATTTAGATATTTTAACAGATATACAAAACAAATATGGCATTGATATCTATGTAGAATTAGGCTTACAATCGGTGAACTATCATACATTACAAAAGGTAAACCGAGGACATACGATGGCGGAGTTTATCGATGCAGTATTACGTATCAAGCGCTATGGATTTGAAGTGTGTACTCATATGATACTCAACCTTCCTTGGGATACGATGGACGATGTTATTGAAGGAGCTAAGACTTTATCTGCATTACAGGTAGACCAAGTGAAGCTTCATGCATTATACTTAGTAAAGAATACGAAAATGGCACGTGATTATGAGGCTGGTGAATTTACCTTAATCAGTGCAGAAGAATACGCTCGACGAGTGGTAGAATTTTTACGTTACCTAGATCCTAAGATTGTCTTACAACGACTAGTAGGACGTGCGCCAGAGGAAAATACAATCTTCACGAATTGGTCTATGGGCTGGTGGCGCGTACAAGATTTGATTGATCAAATTATGGAAGACGAAGATATTTCTCAAGGCAGCGGCTATGATTATTTACATGGCGCTGCGGTTCAAAAATTTCTGTGAAAGGGAGCATATGGCTAATCAGAGATTTACCATACCTACTTATGACATGGTAGGACCTATCGTGGGACCTCAAGGATCTCATATGAAAGTATTAGAAGAACTAGTAACAGTAGATATATTACATCGAGATACTATTGTGGATATAACAGGTTCAGAGGAATCTGTACAAGTAGCAATGGAAGTGTTAGATGTACTGCTATACTTGTTTAAAAATCATATTAAAATCACCGATCATCATGTGCGAACAGCTACTGCGATGATCTTGAAAGGCGAAAAAGAATCACTTTTTCAGTTATATGAAGATACTATTAATGTGACTGTCAAGGGGAATCCTATCATTCCAAAAACAATGGGGCAAAAACAATATGTAGACAGTATCCGTCGCAATACCATCACTTTTGGTATCGGTCCTGCGGGAACAGGAAAAACCTATTTAGCTGTTGTACTGGCAGCATTTTACTTAAAAAATCGTGAAGTGGATCGTATTATTTTGACGAGACCTGCCGTAGAGGCAGGGGAAAAGCTTGGGTATTTGCCAGGTGATTTACAAGAAAAAGTAGACCCTTATTTACGTCCTCTCTATGATGCTTTACATGATATGTTCGGTGTAGAACGAGTGCAGAAGATGCTCTTACAAGGGACTATCGAGGTAGCACCATTGGCTTACATGCGTGGTCGCACCTTGGAACGTTCTTTTGTCATCCTTGATGAAGGGCAGAATACAACGCCAGAACAGATGAAAATGTTTTTAACTCGCTTAGGGTATCAATCGAAAATGGTGGTCAATGGAGACCCTACGCAAATCGACTTGCCACCGAAAATAACATCTGGTTTGATTGAAGCAGAGCAAGTGTTACAACGCATCAAAGGGATTCGGTGTATTTATTTTTCGGACCAAGATGTGGTGCGTCATGATTTGGTAGGTCGTATTGTAAAAGCCTATGAAGAATATCAACTTTCAGAGAAAGGGAAACAAGAATGATTGTAAGTATTTCCTATGATGAGGGAATTGAACAGAATAGCACTTACGAGGAAGTCATTCAACGGTGCTGTAATGAAGTGGCTCGTGTGTATGGATTGCACGAGGAAGATGAATATAGTGTGCTCCTCTGTAACAACGGAAAAATTCAGGAATTAAATCGTGAATACCGTGGTAAAGATATGCCTACAGATGTATTATCGTTTGCCCTCAATGAAGGAGATGAAGCTTCTATCGAGGAAGAAGGACAGTTATTAGGGGATATTGTCATTTCCCTTGAGCGAGCAGCAGAGCAAGCGAAAGAGTATAATCATGATTTTATTCGTGAACTTGCCTATTTAACTGTTCATAGCTGTTTACACATTTTAGGTTATGACCATATGATAGATGAAGATAAAAAAGAAATGCGCACAGAAGAAGAGTTTGTACTTGGTAATTTAGGTTATGTACGAGAGGATATGCCATATAATGAATAGTGGAAAAGGATTTAAATCAGGCTTTGTAGCCGTTGTAGGACGACCAAATGTAGGAAAGTCTACATTAATTAATGCATTGATTGATGATAAAATTGTCATTGTATCTGATAAAGCGCAAACGACACGAAACCGTATTGTTTGTGTCTATACAGATGAAAAGAAACAAATCGTGTTCATGGATACACCGGGGATTCATAAGCCAAAACATAAATTAGGTGAATTCATGGTAGACCAAGCGGTAGATTCATTGCGTGAAGTAGAAGCTGTATTATTTGTGGTAGCAGCGAATGAAAAACGTGGTCCTGGGGATAACTTTGTCATTGAACAATTACGTAAGGTGAACGTACCAGTGTTCCTCATTGTGAACAAAATCGATACGATGGAAAAACAAGACTTGTTAGAGGCCATTGTATCCTATGAAAATAGCTATCCTTTTGAGGCGGTAGTACCGATTTCTGCGAAAGAAAAAGACAATATTGAGGAAGTGGTCAATTTGTTAGAAAAACATTTGCCAGAAGGTCCAAAATACTTCCCTGATGATATGATTACAGATCAGCCGGAGCGTTTGATTATCTCTGATATTGTGCGTGAAAAAATCCTATTGCAGACCCATGATGAAATTCCCCATGCTATTGCTGTAGACGTGGATGAAATGAAAACGCGGGACGATGGCACGACCTATGTACGCGCTACTATCTATGTAGAGCGAGATTCTCAAAAAGGTATTATCATCGGTAAACAAGGTGCGATGTTGAAAACTATTGGCCGCCAAGCTCGTGGTGATGTAGAGCGTTTATTGGCTACAAAAGTATTCCTAGATTTATGGGTAAAAGTGAAAAAAGATTGGCGCAATAAATCTGGTATGTTATCTGAATTGGGATACCGTAATTAGTACGTATGAAAAATCACATACCTTGAGATAGAGTATGGCATTGTTAAAATAGTGTATATAGAAAGGACTGATTTATATCGATACCCCCGTCACGGGTGGCATGATTCTATTTGCCATCTTTTGTATTTTAATCATTAGTTTGTTTGTTATAAGTAAATTCTCCTTTGCTCGTTTACGAGAAGAACATCTAGAAGATATGGATTCATTGAGCGAGAGCAAAAAAGAAGAATTACGTGAATTATACCAACGACCTGAACGGTTTATGAATACATCCACTTTCTTTATTCTCTTCTTTATAGTCGTTTTAGCAGTCTATGTAGGACGCTATTTAGAAGATGGTGCTGATACTCTGCTACAGTGGTTCGGTGTCTATGATTCTATGTATGCCATTGTAGTGGAATGGATTGTGCTAGCTTTATTTGCTGTGGTAATACTTATTTTCGGAGAAATTATCCCAAAAGGATTAGCATTATCCTTTCCTGAAAGATATGTGGGGACTACCGTGACCATCGTTCGGTTAGCTGGAAACATTGCAATTCCTTTTGTATATCTTGCGGAACAAATTGGTAATACGGTACTGAAAGCTTTCAAAGCTCCCTATCGTACAGAAATCGATCTAGTGCATACAGAAGAAGAAATCCGTGCCTTGGTAAGCCGTAGTCATCAACAAGGTGAAATTGACCATGTGGAAGGTGAGCTTATCGATAATGTATTCGATTTTGTGGATCGCATTGCGAAGGAAGTTATGATTCCTCGACAAGATGTGGTGTGCGTATATACCCAAGATAGTTTTGAAGAGACCATGCATATTGTATCGTCTACAAGCCACACGAGATATCCTTTGTGCCTAGAAGATAAAGATCATATTATTGGTCTTGTCCATATTAAGGATCTTATGGAACGCCGTGAAGAGGCGAGTAAGGATTTACGCTCCATACGTCGTAATATTCTTGTCATTCCAGAAGTGATGAAATTATCGGTTCTATTACAGCACATGCGGACACGTCGTATTTATCAAGCTGTTGTGGTGGATGAATACGGTGGTATGGTGGGCTTAGTTGGCTTAGAAGATATCCTAGAAGAACTGGTGGGTGATATTCAAGACGAACACGAACGAGATTTACCAGCCATTGTAGAAAATCCAAATGGAACTTATAATTTTGCTGGGAAAGTTCTGGTAGACGAAGTGGAAGATGTGTTAGATATTTCCTTTGGTGATGTGGACGAAGATACTATTGGTGGTGTTATTTTCGGTATGTTAGAGCGAACACCTGCCATTGGTGACGTCATCACTGTAGATGGATATACTTTCACAGTCACAGAAATGCAAGGATATCGAATAGAACGTGTATATGCCGTGCCAGTGCCTATTGAAGAAAACATAGATGACGAATCAAATTAATAGATACTGTATGTAATACTCATAGGAATTTTAGGTTTGTAGGGTATGTATATGTTGAAGAAAATCAAGAGTATATACAAGGATGATACATGTATTGCTGAATTAGTAGTAATATACTGTTAAGTATGAGGAATTGTAGATGAAAGCAAATACGTTTACTAGTGAAGCCATCGTACTGTGGCGTAAAAAACGAAAATACTATAGTATCTATGCATTTCTCACGAAGTTAGAAGGCATTATACTTTGTTCTGTTCCTCATAAACGTAAAGCTAACTATAAAGAAGGAGCGTATTTGCAACCTTTAAGCCGTTTATATTTGACAGTAGCTCCTAACGGAGACATGTACGATATTATCCAGATAGATGGGATTTCTACACGTGATTATGAAAGTTTAGAAGATATTTCCTATGCTACCTTTAGCGGTGAACTAGTAAGTGCTTTGTTTGAAAAAGGTAAATTAGACCGCAGTGTATATACAAATATGAGCCGATTTTTACAATCTATACAGGATAAACCCATTCGCTTAGGCTCTATTGTATTAGGTTGGCATATGTTAAGTCTAGCGGGATTTGTGCCACAAGGGCAACATTGTGAAGGCCCTGAGGTAATGGCAATTCTTTGTGATGAAATCTATGAAGCCTGTCAGTATGTAGTGAAACAAGAGTTACAACAAGGTATAACAATGCTTTTGAACTATGATTGGATTCCTACAAAGCCTTTACGTCTTACTGCGAATCAATGGGATCAATTAGAAATTCTATTACGGAAACTTTTGACATATCAACTAGGATATACATTGCATAGCATTGAGTTTTTAGAGACGATGATATAATTAATAAAAACGCGGTCATGTGACCGCGTTTTGTTATTATAAGATACTAAAATAGTTCTATGATAAAATGTAGTTTCTAAAAGTAATGTATAATAAAGTATTAAATATTTAATAAATCGGTATGGGTACCAGTATCTACTAATGTAAGAGTTAAGATATCATCTTCTAACATATAGATTAGTAGCCAATCTGGTTGAATATGACATTCTCTAAACCCTTTGAACTTACCTTTGAGGGCGTGATCATGATATTTTTCTGGAAGTGTATCTCCATTTGCAAGCATGTACACCACTGAATCTAAGAGGGAAAGATTTAGACCTCTTTTTTTCATAAGTTTATAACTTTTCTTGTATGCAGTAGTAAACTTAATTGTAAACATATTATGCCTCTAATGCTTCTTTTAGATCTTCCATGGTAGTATAACCAACTACGTTAGGATTTTTAGATATATGTCGGGCTTCATTCATGGCATCTAGAACTTTAGTGGAATAGTTTGGTACTTCTATTGAAAATGGAATTCCACCTCGTAGTATACATTGGTTTAAAAACATATTTACGGCACTAGACATATCTAAACCGAGTAATCCAAAAAGTTCAGTAGCTTCTTTTTTTACATGTTCGTCGATACGTATTTGTGTAGGAATTGTAGCCATAGTCTTACCTCCTTTTTCTTATTTTACTACATTCAGTTTACAATGTAAATTAAATGTAATTATAAAATAATAAGGGGAATATTAACTTTTGCTCAATTTGCTAATGATATAGGCCGTTGCAATGGTTGCTAATGCTGTTCCTACGATAGTAGATAGGCTAGCCCCTAAGAATGGGTTGCTGTCAAGGAATTGATGGTACATATAAGTACCAGATGCCCAACAAATGATATACAAGCTAGGTCCATGGTCAAGGTGTGGACAATGACGTAATAAGAAATAGTGAGTTAATAAAATAGCAATCATTGGGGCAAATACGGATCCAATCATATATAAGAAAGGGATGATATTATCCATTGGATAGATGGATGCACCGATAGTGCCAATGATCGTAACAATAATACCGATGGTACGACCAGAATATTTAGTCTGCAAGCTTTCAGAGGAAATACCAGCAGATAGGGCATCCATAAAAGTAGTTGTGACAGTAGAGAATACGATGATAATTAATCCACCAAATCCTAAGCCAGCATGAAGTAGAACCTTTGCAATGTTGCTTTCATTTGTATAGAGGGCCGCAGCGAGGCCTAATACATACATGACAGAACTAGTTACGCCGTATACGATGGCACTAGATGCAGTACCTGCCACAGGATTCTTGGATAATCGAGTATAATCACTAATCAATGGTAGCCAAGACAATGGCATAGCAATGGATAATTCCAAGGCCGCTGTGAAAGTCATTTCATTAGTGATGATGCCTTGGCTGTGAATGGAACTTTCTTGTAACAAGCTAATTAGCAAATAGATGCACAGAATACCTAAGCCGTAGCCCATGATGCTGTTGATGTACCCCATATTACGGATACCGATGAATAGCCATACAATGATGAGAGCACCGATAATGATAGTCCACGCAGTGAATGGTAGATCCCACAATTCTGCGGCACCAAGAGCACCGTCATAGATCATAATACCGGTCCAGCCGATGAGTTGTAGAACGTTTAAAATGGAAAATAATTTCATGCCTCCATTGCCAAAGACAGTGGATACAGTTTGCATAGAACTCATGTGTTCACGAGCGCCGATGAGTCCTGCACCAAATAATAACAAACAGCCGATGACGTGACCGATGATGATGGCTAATAGGCCATCGGAAAATCCTAGGGGCGCAAAATAGGTGCCCGTCATAATTTCAGCAATGGAAAGAGCGGCACCGAACCAAATGAGGGACAACCGCGATGATGAAAGTTTTGAATCACTCATGAATACTCCTAACTATGCCAGTAGGAACAAAAAAGACTAATCTGAAACGATTAGCCTGTAGATGATAGATATTCTTAAGAGACCTAGTATTGCAAACAGGAACCATATGGTAATGTGTCCTTATGTGTTTGTATAGGTACTACAAAATATACTAATATATCCCTACGTTGGCATTATCCAAATCAGGTTATGGGTTAGTAGCACATAGCCACTTCTCAGCCCACTTTAGTGAGCACCCCTTACAGATGTATTATACGAATTGAATGATACTACGTCAATAGCAATATATAGGTGAATGTAATGTATTATATGAAATACATAGGATATATGAATGTCTATATTGAGAGGGAATCTCTTCTAGTGAAAGTAGTTTAGCTGTAATTTATTGTATTGCATTGGTTACTATTTCATGTTATAACTAAATTAATATAAGAACCACTAGGGGTGCTTATGCTGAGATTGATGAGTATCAAAACCCTAGACCTGAACCAGATAATGCTGGCGGAGGAAAGTGGATGGCATCGAATACTAGACATTGTACAAGAACCGTCCAAAGGATTGGTTCTTTTTTGTTACTAGTAAAGGAGATACCTATGAAATTACATAGAGCGTTAACAATTGCAGGAACAGATCCAACAGGCGGTGCAGGGGTGATGGCGGACTTGAAAAGCTTTCAAAGTCGTCATGTCTACGGTATGGCGGTGATTACTTCCGTAGTGGCACAAAATACTTGTGGTGTAACCCACATTGCCCATATGGATGTATCTATGATTGAAGCACAGTTACAATCGGTGTATACAGACATAGTACCAGAAGCAGTGAAAACTGGTATGTTAGCCACAGCAGAGATGATGGAACTCATAGGAACATATATAGATCCTAAGGTACCCTATGTGTTAGACCCTGTGATGATTGCCACCAGTGGGGATCGATTGATTTCCGATGAGGCGGTGAAAGCCTTACAAAGTAAATTGATTCCGAAAGCAACATTGATTACTCCGAACCGCAGTGAAGCTGAGGTATTGGCGGATATGAAAATCGATACGGTAGAAGCTTTGCATACAGCAGGGATTCGTATTTTACAAGAATTAGGTCCTCAAGCAGTCATCATCAAAGGTGGTCACATCGGTGAAGAGGCTACAGATTACTTGTTTACAAAAGATACGATGTCCATGCGTCGCTCTTGGACAAGTCCTAAATATGACACAGTACACACCCATGGCACAGGTTGTACATTCTCTGCTGTTATAACAGCAGAACTTGCCAAAGGTAAATCTTTGGAAGATGCCATTACCATTGGTAAAGAATATATTCGTTTAGCAATCTTGCACAATCCAGAGTTGGGTACAGGCAATGGACCAGTGAATCATATGGCCTATGGAGATGAATATTCTGAATAATCTACCCAAGTCTATGAGTATGATACAAGTCATATCGAATAGTTTGAGTGTCGTGGTATACTATAAGTAATCTGTTTTGATTGTTATATAAGAAACGAGGATTATTTTGAAACGCTATGATATAGATACAGTGCGATCCATGATGGGGTTGTACTTCATTTGTGGGACGCCGAATACGAAGGATATTCATAAAACATTGACAGAAGCTTGTAAAGGAGGTATTACATGCTTTCAATTCCGTGAAAAAGGGGAAGGTGCTCTAGTAGGTTCAGATAAAGAACAGTTGGCACGAGAGTTGCAACACATTTGTAAGGAATATGGAGTGCCTTTCATCATCAATGATGATGTAGAATTAGCTGAAAAGATAGGCGCTGATGGTGTTCATGTTGGTCAAGACGATATGGACTTAGAAGAGGTACGCAAACGATTGCCTCATGCCCTTGTGGGGACGTCTATTAACTCTGTAGAAGAGTTAGAGAACACAAGGTTAGACTATGTGGATTACATCGGTGTAGGTCCTATGTATGCAACAAGTACAAAGAAAGATACCAAAACTGTGCGTGGGCCCGAATTAATTTTAGCTTTACGTGCTCATAACCCGACAATTCCTATGGTGGCTATTGGTGGCATTAATCGAGATAACTTTGATGATGTCCTAGCTGAACCAGTGGATGGTATTGCGGTCATCTCAGCCATCACGGAAATGGAAGACATCGAATATGAAACTGCCATGTGGATAGAGAACATGGAATGGTGTAAGATGTTCTTGGAAAAATAGAGCTGTATTATCTGTGGAACACTGGTGTATGAGAAACTTAAGGATTCTCATTGGGTTATCCCTTGACACTAATCCCTTTTATCCATACAATAATATATATACATAAGTGATGAAGCAGAGGAGTATACTCCCTTTAGCGAGTGAGGATGGTGAAAGCTCACAATTGAGTAGAAGGCGCTGTGGAGCATGAGCAGGAACGTTGTACCATACTAGGTATGGACAATTAGTAAAGGCTATTTTTTAAAAGAGGGCATTAGCCAATTAGGGTGGAACCGCGGGTATATCTCGTCCCTGTAGCGATTTTCGTTGCAGGGACTTTTTTATTCCCTGTAAAACATAAGGAGGAATGGAAATGACATTTCAAGAGATGATTTTTACACTCCAAAACTTCTGGGGTGAACAAGGTTGTATTTTACAACAACCATATGACATTGAAAAAGGGGCGGGTACGATGAACCCAGCCACATTCTTACATGCCTTAGGACCTGAACCTTGGTCTGTATGTTATGTAGAACCATCCCGCCGTCCAGCAGACGGACGTTATGGTGACAATCCAAACCGTTTATTCCAACATCATCAATTCCAAGTTATCATCAAACCTTCTCCAGACAATATTCAAGAATTATACTTGCAAAGTTTGGCTGCTCTTGGCATTCATGCAGAAGATCATGATATCCGTTTCGTAGAAGATAACTGGGAGTCTCCAACATTAGGCGCTTGGGGCCTTGGTTGGGAAGTATGGTTAGATGGCATGGAAGTAACGCAATTTACCTATTTCCAACAAGTGGGATCTATCGATGTAAAACCAGTATCTGTAGAAATCACATATGGTTTAGAACGTTTGGCTATGTACATTCAAGGCGTAGAAAATGTGTATGACTTACAATGGAACGAACAATATACATACGGCGATGTATGGCATGCAAACGAAGTAGAACAATCTACGTACAGCTTTGAATTAGCAGATACAGATATGTTATTCAAATTGTTCGATATGTACGAAGCAGAGGCGACACGTGTATGTCAATTGGGCTTTGTGTTGCCGGCTTACGATTATGTGTTGAAATGTTCTCACACATTCAACTTGCTAGATGCACGTGGTGCCATTTCTATTTCTGAAAGAACAGCTTTCATCGGTCGTGTTCGTAACATGGCTCGTATTTGTGCACAAAACTATTTGGCGAAACGAGAAGAACTTGGTTTCCCATTGTTGAAAGGAGATAAATAAGATGGCTAAGGATTTACTCTTTGAAATTGGGGCAGAAGAAATTCCTGCAGGATTTTTGCCAAATATTATTAAACAATTAGGTGAATTAGCAACAGCTGCCTTGGCAGAGCGTCACATTCCACATGGCTCTGTAAAAGTCTATGCCACACCTCGCCGTGTTGCATTACTCATCAATGACGTAGCAGAACGTGGTGAAGATGTTCATGAAACACATAAAGGTCCATCTGTGTCTATTGCTTATGATGCTGACGGCAATGCTACAAAAGCAGCCATCGGTTTTGCTCGTGGTAAAGGATTAGATGTATCTGAATTAAAAGTAGTAGATGGTTACATCTTTGCGGACACAACAACAGCTGGTTTAGATACAAAAGAAGTCTTATCTGACGTATTACCATCCTTGATTACAGGTTTAAGTTTCCCTAAATCCATGCATTGGGACGATTTAGAAGAACGGTTCGTTCGTCCAGTACGTTGGTTGGTGGCATTATTTGGACAAGACGTAGTACCAGTGACATTTGCTAATGTAACTAGCTCTAATGTGAGCCGTGGACATCGTTTCCTTGGTGAGTCTGAATTGACTATTACAGAACCAAAAGACTATGTGGATACATTAACTAAGAACTTTATTATGATCGACCAAGACGTTCGCCGTGAGACGATCCGTAAACAATTAACAGAATTAGCAGTAACTAAAGGGGCTACTGTGGTGTGGGATGAAGATTTATTAGACGAAGTTACATTCTTAGTAGAATATCCTACAGCACTTTGTGGTACTTTTGATGAAAGCTATTTAGCGTTACCATCAGACTGTATTATTACACCAATGAAAGACCATCAACGCTATTTCCCAATGGTGGATGGCAAAGGAACATTACTTCCTATGTTCTTAACTGTTCGCAATGGGGATAGCAAATCTCTAGAAGTGGTAGCAGCTGGTAATGAGCGTGTACTTCGTGCTCGTTTAGACGATGCGAAATTCTTCTTTAATGAAGACCGTAAAACTCCATTAGCTGGTCGTTATGAAGCATTGACAAAAATTGTCTTCCAAGAAGGTTTGGGCAATTTAAAAGATAAAACAGAACGTCTATTAACATTAGGTACTACGTTAGCAAAAGAAGTAGGTTTTGCAGATACAGCTACCTTAGAACGTGCTACACACCTTGCTAAAACAGACTTAACAACAGGTATGGTGAGTGAATTTACTGAATTGCAAGGTATTATGGGTAAAGAATATGCTTTACTAGATGGCGAAACACCAGCTGTAGGGGAAGCAATTTTTGAACAATATTTGCCTCGTTTTGCAGGGGATATCTTGCCAAGTACCGATGCAGGTCGTATTTTGAGTATCGTTGATAAAGTAGATACCATTGTAGCTACGTTCAGCCGTGGTTTAATTCCAACAGGTTCCCAAGATCCATATGCATTGCGCCGTCAAACGATTGGTATCATCAACATCTTGATGGATAGCAAATGGTCTTTATCCATGCGCCCAATTTGGGTAAAAGCAATGGAATTATTAGGTGTGGCTAGTGAAAAACAAGAAGAATTACTAGGTCAATTAGAAAACTTCTTCATCCTTCGCCTGAAAAATATCTTGTTAGAACAAGGTATGCCATATCAAGTGGTAGATATCGTATTGAGCCAAGAGACTGTCACAGTTGCCCTAGCAGAAGGTTTAGGACAAGCCTTAAAAGCAAACCGTATTGATGAAAACGAACCATTAATGCAGGCTTACACACGTATTTTTAATATGGTAAAAGATGTGACTTTCACAGGCGTTGACGAATCCTTGTTAAAAGAAGATTCTGAACAAGCCTTGTACAAAGCTGCATTGCCAGTATATACAACGAATCGCAATGCCTTAGAGGCGGGGGACTATGTGAAAGCTGTAAGTTTGGCAGAATCCTTGGTGCCATACATTGAAACATTCTTTGAACATGTTATGGTTATGGATAAAGACGAAGCTGTGAAACAAAATCGTCTTCAATTATTGCGTATGACTTATGAAGTAAGTAACTTAGGCAAATTGAAGTAGGTTCTTATGATTGTTACGGTATTAACATTTTTTGCCAATCTGTTCATCATTGGTAGCATTGTGTATATGTATCAAGTCATCTTTGGACCTATTAATCATCCTTTTTTAATGAAAGCGATGGACCTCTTTCATGTGCGTATCAATTTGGAAAATATTAGCTATGCCGTAGCAGGTACCTCTGTGTTACTTGTGGCGGCACTAGCGCAAATTCCTTGGTTTCATCGCATTACTATGTGGCTCTATGGGGGACGTCGTCCTCTAGGGCAAGAGATAGAGATTCTGCAGATGATTCAGAAGGATATACAAAATCATACGGGTATTGATATGTCGCAATTCGACTGGTTTATCAAAAATGATGATTCTATCAATGCTTTTGCAATGGGGCATAATCGAATTTGTATCAATACGGGGGCTATCATACAGTTGCCTTATGATGAATTATTGGGCATAGTGGCTCACGAAATGGGGCATATTCATCATAAAGATGGGGCCTATGGATTTTCTTGTTTCTATATGAACTATTTGGGACAAATGTGCATTCGTGTGTACGAACTATTTGCGCGTGTCATATTATGGATTCAATATTTGCGACTACCGATAATTACATTCATTGTGCAAATCTTCTACCTTTGCGTGGTATTGCAGATACTTTTCATGCAGTGGGTTATTAAAGCGCCTTTGATCATTATTGACTTATTCACAGGTAGACGAGCCGAATATCGGGCAGATAAATATGCTTATGAAATCGGCTTAGGCGCTGAATTACATAATGCATTAGTTACCTTGCGTAATTATACTGCTGAAAGTAGCGAAAGTGGTCTCATGAGTAAACTCTATAGCACACATCCAGCCACAGAAAAACGTATTGAACGATTGCGACACTATGTGGAGGGGAAGTAAGCTCTCATGTATTGGTGCTGAAAATATGATGGATGTATCGTATTTATAGTGTAAGAGAGGATTCCCACTTATGAACAAAGAAATAACGAATAACGAATTTAATTCATTAAAAGAAGATGAGAAAAACAATATACATTCTGACTATGCTAACGAAGAAGGTTCTGCATCAGAAGAGGAAGCTATAGGCTCATTTTGTGGAAGTGTTTTACTTTCAGAAGATGTATGGGATAAAGAAAAATTAATCAGCGATTTAAAAGCGGATTGGGAAATTGAACTATCAAAAGAAGATACGGAAGATGAAGATACAATCGTTACCTATTTTGATAAATGTAGTATTATAATCACTAAATTCCCTGCACCTGTACCAAATGAAGAAGCTGAAATAAACGCAGAAAATAATTGGATGTGGGAAGAGGCTGTAGAGGTTACAAAGACTCATAAGGCTCACATTTTTGTAGCTATTTTGGGGGATGAAGAAGATGTAATATCAAGGGGCATACTTTATACGAAAATTATGGCTACTTGCTGCAAGCAAGAAAACGCCATTGGCGTATACACATGTGGTGTAGTATTTGAGCCTAGTTATTATATGCAATCTGCTGAGATGATTAGAGATGGGGAGCTTCCAATTTTTACCTGGGTATGGTTCGGCTTATATAGGAGTAAAAATGGGCTATCTACCTACACTTATGGAATGAACACTTTTGGAAAATTAGAGCTTGAAATCTTAGATGTCGATGAAGAAGCAGGAAAATTGCTATCGTTTATATCTTCAATTTCATCATATGTATTGCAAGATGATGTGGAATTTAAGGATGGAGAAACAATAGGACTTTCTACAGATGATATCCATCAAATCACACGGAGTAAAGGTGTTGCTCTTGCTGATCAGGACACACTAAAGATTTCTTATGAAAAGAAGAAAAAGAAGTCTTGGTGGAAGAGATTAAGAGAAATTTACTATGAAAACTGAATTTATTAAATTCTAAATAGACCTGAGTGCTTTTTTATATTATTAAAAATTCCTACTTGCATAAAAACTTTTATTTATGATAGAATAATACTGTTAATTTGAGATGGTCCTCTGCTTATAAGGTGTAAGTAATGAACGTCTGCAAAATAGGAGGAAAAAATCGTGAATATTATTGATGTATTAGAAAAAGAACAGCTTCGCTCTGACATTCCTGAGTTCCGCGCTGGTGATACTGTAAAAGTACACGTAAAAGTTGTGGAAGGTAGCCGTGAACGTATTCAGGTTTTCGAAGGTTTGGTAATCAACCGTCAAGGTGGTTCCGTTCGTGAAACTTTCACAGTTCGTCGTATCGCTTCTGGCGTTGGTGTTGAACGTGTATTCCCACTTCACAGCCCACGTCTAGCAAAAATCGAAGTAACTCGTCGCGGTATCGTTCGTCGTGCTAAATTGTACTACTTACGTAACCTTACTGGTAAAGCTGCTCGTATTCGCGAAAAACGCTAATTTAAAAGGGTTAGCCATGAGACGTAAGTCTATGGCTAGCCTTTTTTTATTTCCTTTAGAAACTGCTAAATAGTAGGGCATATTAGTTATGAAGTCATAGATAGGAGTTTGCTACTTGATAGTCGATTTTATATACTTTCATAAAATGTATATAGTTTGATAGTAGTATGTCATAAAAGATATTAGATTAGCAGAAAAAAATAACAGTAAAATGAGCATATGATATAGATAATAGACGAATAGGTGAAGTATGAGTCAAGAAATTTTTCCGGTCGTGCAGTGGTTTCCAGGCCATATGGCAAAAGCCACACGCATGATTACGGAACATAAAAAGAAAGTTGATGTGGTTATCGAATTACTAGATGCACGTATTCCTCGCAGTAGTGCCAATCCTGTGATCCGTGAACTAATCGGAGATAAGCCACATGTAGTGATTTTAAATAAATGCGATTTGGCGAACCCGAAAGCTACAAAAGAATGGATTGAATTTTTCAAAAACGAAGGTATTCATGCTATTGCCATTGATTCTAAAAATGGTAAAGGGAATAAGCAGTTAGTGAAAACTGTAGAATCTTTAGCGCAACCCATCATAGATAGATGGTTAAAAAAAGGTATCAAAGGTCGTACAGTGAGGACTATGATTTTAGGGATTCCTAATGTAGGTAAATCTACACTAATTAATAAACTAGCTGGATCAGCAGCAACACGTACTGCTAATAAGCCAGGTCATACACGAGGTCAACAATGGGTGAAGGTAGGTAAGAATTTGGAACTGTTGGATACGCCAGGTGTATTATGGCCTAAGTTTGAAGACCAACGAGCGGCTGCACGGTTAGCGATGACAGGGGCTATTTCTGACGATGTGTATGATTTAGACTCTGTTATCAAGCAGTTATTGGCATATTTAGAAGAGCATGAACCGACATTATTGCATGAACGCTATAAATTGACGGAAGAAGAGCGGACATCGGTAGATACCATGTTAGAGGCTATTGGTCGTCGTCGTGGTTGTTTAGTAAGCGGTGGCGTCGTAGATTATGATAAGGTACGTCGTGTGATTTTAACCGATTACCGCAATAACAAATTGGGATATATTACCTTTGATGGCGTCGATGAGGAGCCGTACTATGTTGACGAAGAGTGAGTTTCAGGAACTTAAAGTTAAAGATATTAAAAATCTACTGCAAGGTGAATGCCCTTTTGATTATGTACAATGGGCATTAGAAGATTCTCGTGAATCCGTGAAACACGCAGCTGGTGTATATTTACGAAAGCAGAAAAAAGTCTTAGAGGAGCAACAACGGTTAGAAGCTATGTATGCCTATGAAGATAGTTTCTATGAAGAAGGAAAATTTTTAGTAGCGGGTGTAGATGAAGTGGGTAGAGGTCCTATTGCAGGGCCTGTGACAGTAGCCGCTGTTATTTTACCGCCTCATTGCAAGCTAGTAGGGTTAAATGATTCTAAAAAATTGACTCCAGAAAAGCGTGATACCTTGTTTGATCAAATTATGGAGGTAGCAGTAGCTGTACACTGCGTGTCTTATGAGGCAGAGAAGATCGATACACTGAACATATATGAGGCTACACGACAAGCCATGTACGAAGCTATACACAATTTGCCTGTACAGGCAGAAGCTGTGCTATCTGATGCTATGAAATTACCAGACTTAGAGGTACCAGTAGAATCTCTGATTAAAGGGGATTCTAAAAGTGCATCTATTGCGGCTGCCTCTATCATTGCTAAGGTCACACGTGACCGCTTCATGGAATCTATGGACGAAGAATATCCAGGGTTTGGTTTTGCTATCCATAAAGGGTATTATACAGATATGCATAAGCAGTCTATCAAAGATTTAGGTATTACTCCCTTGCATAGACATAGTTTTGAACCTATCAAATCGATTGTGGCAGGTAAGCCTGTAGAAGAAATCTAAGTATTAGTATATCGTTTAGATTATACATGCTTAGTATACCTATAAAGATATCTCTGCCCATAGCGATTCCATTGTTTGAAAATAGTTATAATATCATATTACTTATAAAAGCATTCTTATAGAGTATTCTATGAGGATGCTTTTTTGCATATCGATAATTGTATATGGATTATAACACTCTTAGTAGAGTACCCTCCTAACAGTGTGGGTTGTACGGTTTACATTCTTTCATAATGAAAGTAATGTAGAACTAAGGAGGTGCCTATGAACCATATTGAATTAGGAAGATACGGTGAAGACCTAGCTACCAACTATTTGAAAAGCCAAGGCTATGATGTATTGGAACGAAATATACGCTATCGATTTGGTGAAGTAGATATTATTGCTAAAAAAGAAAATATGCTCATTGTAGTAGAGGTGAAAACAAGACGGACCCAAACCTATGGAATGCCCTGCGAGGCGGTGCATTGGAAAAAGAAACAACACATCCGTCATGTCATATCTATGTTTTTGGCAACTCGTGATATAGAGTATGAATCTATACGATTTGATGTGATAGAAGTATATGTGCCTCAAGTGGGAGATTCTGAATTACGGCATATGAAAGCATGTCATTTATAAGATGGGAGGAGTATCATGTATGCAAAAACCTATGGAGTATGTGTGAGTGGTATTGATGGATATGTGGTAACTGTAGAAGTAGATATTAGCCCAGGTCTACCAAGCTTTGATATTGTTGGCTTACCGGCGACCTCTGTGAAAGAGGCAAAGGAGAGAGTGCGATCGGCTATCAAGAATGGGGGCTTTGAGTTTCCTATGAAGAGAATTGTGGTCAATCTAGCACCTGCCCATATTCGTAAAGATGGGTCCTCTTTAGATTTAGCCATTGCCATGGGAATTTTAGCCGCTCAAGAATCGGGAAAACACAAGAAAAAGGAGGTTATACATTGGAATCACCATATATTTATAGGAGAATTATCGTTAGATGGTTCTTTACAACCAGTGATGGGGATGTTATCTATGGTGATGGGAGTGACAAATCAGGAGTTAGGGAATGACAATAATTATCTTTCTATGGTAGAAGATATTATTGTGCCTATAGGAAATCATGAAGAGGCTATTAGTGGGTCCTCTATACCTGTATATGGACTATCTACATTAGCTGAAGTTGTGGAAGTATTAGAAGATCCTGAAAAGAAAGAAAATCTATGTGCGCAGATAGCTATAGTGCCATCAAAATATAGTGCGGAAATACTAGATTTACAAGATGTAAAAGGGCAAGTAATGGCAAAACGGGCCTTAGAAATATCTGCTGCTGGTGGTCATCATTTACTGATGACAGGACCTCCGGGTTCGGGAAAAACCATGTTAGCTAAACGGCTGCCATTTTTATTGCCTCCTCTTTCACGGGAGGAGCAACTAGAGGTAAGCCGCATTTATAGTGTAATGGGTTTATTAAAAAGTGGCCGATTAATGGAACAACGACCATTTCGCAGTCCTCATCATACGAGTACATTAGTGGCTATGGCGGGAGGAGGACAACCGCCAAAACCAGGAGAAATTACCTTGGCACATAAAGGCGTTTTATTTTTGGATGAAGCACCAGAATTTCGTAGGCCTGTCATAGAGGTTCTGAGACAGCCCTTAGAAGAACGACAAGTACATATTGCACGGATTGGAATGGCAACTACCTATCCCAGTGATTGTATTGTTGTCATGGCTATGAATCCATGTCCATGTGGATGGTTTGGAACGGAAGAAGATCATCGATGTACTTGTACAGCTACGCAAATTCAAAGATACCAACGAGTGTTATCAGGACCTATTTTGGATAGAATGGATCTAGTAGTACCCGTAGAAAGACCTACTTTAACAGAGATATATGCCCCTAAGGATGAAGATAGTACAGAGCAAGTACGTAGCCGTGTTATCCGTGCTAGATCTATGCAAACTGAAAGATATAAAGGGACGAATATTGGGGTGAACTCACATTTAAGTCATAGTGATATAGAAATGTATGTGAAACTTTCTGAGCAAGCTAAAGAATTGCTAGATTCAGCTTTTACTACATTACATTTGAGTTTACGTAGCTATGACCGCATTATTAAAGTGGCAAGAACAATCGCTGATTTAGCAGAATCTGAGGAGATTTTAACAGAGCATGTGGCAGAAGCTTTGAGTTATCGGCAGGTACAGGAGGGATTGTAAAATGAAAGACGAAATTTATGCGAGTGCTCTCCAACATGTAGTAGGATTAGGAAATGCGAGCTTAGGTAATTTATTTACCTATTACGAAAGTGCTAAAGAAGCTTGGCATCATGTGTTACATCACAATGTGGAGCCATCATTGGGTTGTAAATATGAATTATTTGATGAAATTCGCCGTCCTATCAATGAAAGCTTTCTATTACAATTAGAAGAAGATTTAGAGCGTTATCATATGGAAGTGATTACTTGGGAATCTCCATGCTATCCAAAATCTTTGTTAGAAATTTATAATAGTCCCCGAGTGTTGTATGGACGTGGGAATATAGAAGTGTTGCAACATACGGATCGTTCTTTAGCGATGGTAGGCGCTAGAAAGTGCTCTACCTATGGTGTACAAGTAGCTAGACATTTTGGACGGGTTTTGTCCAATTTAGGCATTATTGTTGTTAGTGGAGGCGCCATGGGGATCGATCGTGCTAGCCATGAAGGTGCCTTGCAAGGACAAACTCCAACGATTGCTGTTATGGGCTGCGGTTTAAATGTAACCTATCCAAGAACAAATCGGAATTTATTTTTAGAGATTCTAGAAAAAGATGGATTGCTAGTATCGGAATATGGACCGCATATGCAAGCAAAGAGTCATCACTTTCCTTCTCGAAATCGAATTATCAGCGGTATGACGAGAGGCACTATTGTTGTGGAGGCAAAAGCTAGTAGTGGCTCTTTGATTACTGCTGATATGGCGATTAATGAAGGGAGAGATGTATTTACCATACCTGGTAATGTATTGACGCATACTTGTGATGGAAATCATTGGCTTATTCAACAAGGAGCTACTGTACTAACAGATCCTGAACAAGTATTGCGTGAATATGGTTGGCAAAAAGTCACAAAGTATAGTAACATGGATAGTGATAAAGTAAACATAGTGAATGAAGAGGAACAAAGTGTGTTGAAGGCTATGAATCCTGGTGGAAATACAACGATTGAAGAACTTGTACATAGCACACAATTGCCTTTATCAAATCTTCATACATTGCTGTTACAATTAGAGCTAAAACAAATGATTACACACACCCCTCAGGGGTACGTGTTACATACTTAGAGGAGGAAGATTTTTGGCCATTACTAGATCCTTCGTTACAGGGGAGAAGAAAAAAGACAAAGATACAAAAGAAGCTGTCAAATCAAGCGCCAAAGCACCAGAGTCTAGACCTTTGGTCATGCGTCCAGAACCGATTGAAATAGAGCATAAACGGACTTTCAAAAAAGATGGAAAAACTTTAATCATCGTGGAATCTCCAGCAAAGTCAAAGACCATTGAAAAGTTTTTAGGTGATGATTATGTGGTAAAAGCTAGCATGGGCCATTTAAGGGATTTACCTAAAATGCAAATGGGTGTATCTATTACTAATGGTTTTTTACCTAGATATTTGAATGTACCAGGTAGAAAGGCTGTTATTGAAGATTTGCGTAAAGAAGCAGATAAGGCGAAAGCGGTGTATTTGGCAACTGACCCTGACCGTGAAGGAGAGGCCATCTCGTGGCACTTGGCACATATTTTGAATATAGATGGTACTACGCCATGTCGAGTGACGTTTAATGAGATTACTAAGCATGCTATTCAAGAGGCGATGGCAACACCTAGACCAATTGATATGCATATGGTGGATGCTCAACAGGCTCGTCGTGTATTGGACCGTATTGTAGGCTATAAATTGAGTCCTTTGTTGTGGAAAAAGATTTGCAAGGGACTTAGTGCCGGACGTGTTCAATCCGTAGCAGTACGCATTATCTGCGATCGAGAACGAGAAATTCAAGCATTTATTCCAGAAGAATACTGGACTATCGAAGGTGTGTATCAAACAGCTAAGAATGAACAATTTGATGTGGTAGTGACACACAAAGGTGATGAAAAGCTAACGATTTCTAGTGAGATAGAAAGTGATGCAGTGTTACGTGTTATTCGTGACCGTGAAAGTGTAGTTAGTTCTGTACAATCAAAACAACGTAGTCGCAAAGCACCAGCTCCATTTACGACGTCGACGATGCAACAAGAAGGTGTACGCAAACTGAATATGAATGCAAAACGAATTATGTCTGCAGCACAGCATTTATATGAAGGTAAAGAAATTGGTGGCTATGGTCATGTAGGTTTGATTACCTATATGCGTACGGATTCCACTCGGGTATCAAAGGAAATGCAAGAAGCGGCTAAAGTGTATATTCTCAAGAACTTTGGAAAGGAGTTTTATCCGAGTAAACCCAATGTATTTGGAGCGAAGGCGAATGCTCAAGATGCGCATGAAGCGATTCGTCCTACCATGTTGGAATTACCACCCAAAGCGGTAGCGTCCTATCTATCTAGTGATGAGTTAAAACTATATACTTTGATTTGGAATCGATTTTTAGCGAGTCAAATGGCTCCACAGAAAAGTGAAACTATCACTATGCAATTTCACGTAGATGAGTATACATTGAAGGCTTCTGGGAATCGTGTAGTATTTAAAGGCTTTACAGAAGTCTATGAAGACGCAAAAAAAGAAGATGACCATATTTTGCCAGCCCTAGAAGAAGGGCAAGCTATTATGCCTATCTCTATGGATGGTATACAGCATTTTACGCAACCTCCAAGCCGTTATTCTGAGGCAGGTCTTATCAAGGTATTAGAAGAACAGGGAATTGGTCGACCAAGTACGTATGCAGCTACTATTGATACGATCTTAAAACGGAATTATGTGGAACGTAAGGATAAACAATTTATTCCTACTGATTTAGGATTTGCTGTGGTGGAATTTTTAACAACTCATTTTGAAAAGTTTATTAATATGAAATTTACTGCCTCTATGGAGGAAGATTTAGACCATATTGCACAAGGGACTAATTTCTACGAAGCTGTTATCCATTCATTTTATGATAGTTTTGAGAAGGAATTACACACAGCTGAATCGGCTGAGAAGATAGAACTGGAGGCAGAGAAGAGTGGTATCCTTTGTGAAAAATGTGGACATGATATGGTCTATAAACTAGGGCCTTATGGTAAATATTTAGCATGTTCTAACTTTCCAGATTGTCGAAATATTAAGTCCATTACGGTTAGCACGGGAGTAACATGTCCTAAATGTAAATCTCATGAGATTTTAGAACGTAAATCCAAGAGAGGTCGTGTTTTTTATGGCTGTGAAGGGTATCCATCTTGCGATTTTACAATGTGGGATAAACCTATAGATAAAACTTGTCCCGCTTGCGGTAGCTTAATGGCTGAAAAAGTATATAAAAATGGAAATAAAAAAGAGTTTTGTTCCAATCCTGACTGTGAAACAAGGCCAAAACGTAAACCTAGAACAAAGAAAGAAGATAAAGAATGAAAGATTTTGTAACTATTATTGGAGCTGGTCTTGCTGGCTCTGAGGCAGCCTATCAACTGGCTAAGCGTGGTATTCCTGTGCACTTATATGAAATGCGTCCCAAAGTGTCTTCACCGGCTCACCATACAGATCAATTTGCAGAGTTAGTATGCTCTAACTCTTTGCGTGCGAATACGATAGAAAATGCAGTGGGGCTTTTGAAAGAAGAAATGCGTCGTTTAGATTCTTTAATCATGGAATCTGCTGATGCCACTCAAGTTCCGGCAGGTGGTGCCTTGGCCGTAGATCGCCATGCTTTTAGCAAAAGGGTCACAGAACGTATTAAAGAACACCCTTTAATCACGGTGATTCATGAAGAAGTGACAGAGATTCCAACAGAAGGTATTGTTATTTTTGCAAGTGGTCCACTCACATCAGAAGCATTAGGAACTAAAATTAAAGAGTTAACTGGTTCTAAAGATTTTTATTTCTATGATGCAGCAGCCCCTATTGTAACAGCAGAGTCTTTGAATTACGATAAAGTATTTGCAGCCTCACGGTATGATAAAGGGGATGCAGATTATTTAAACTGCCCTATGACGAAAGAAGAATATGATGCTTTCTATGAAGCGTTAACTACAGCCGATGTAGTACAACCAAAAGATTTTGAAAAAGAAATCTATTTTGAAGGATGTATGCCTGTAGAAATTATGGCATCTCGCGGGGTAGATACATTGCGCTATGGGCCTTTGAAACCGGTTGGTCTTGTAGATCCACGGAACAATATTGAGTGGCATGCAGTAGTGCAGTTGCGCAAGGAAAATAAAGAAGCTACTATGTACAACTTAGTAGGCTTTCAAACGCATTTAAAATGGGGTGAACAAAAGCGAGTATTCCAAATGATTCCAGGGTTAGAGAATGCTGAATTTATTCGCTATGGTGTGATGCATCGTAACACATATATTAACTCTCCAGAACTGTTGAACCAAGCATTCCAATTACATTCTGATCCGCGATTGTTCTTTGCTGGTCAAATGACAGGTGTGGAAGGGTATCTAGAATCAGCAGCTGCGGGTATGATGGTAGCTATCCAAGTAGCACGTATGTTGCATGGTAAAGAATTTGTTACATTCCCGAAAACAACGGCTCTTGGTGGGTTAAGTCATTATATTAGTGCCTATGAAGGATCAAGTTTCCAACCTATGAATATTAATTTTGGGATCATGGAGCCATGGGGTGCGAAGGTGCGCAAGAAAAAGGAGAAAAACGCATTAATTGCACAACGTGCATTAGAAGAACTAGAGGCATTAATTGTAGCAGAAGAATTACTGTCTTAATGAATAGTTTTGTACCTGATAGATATAGTACTTTACATATGCAAAGGCAAGAGAATTTTGCAATATTTAAAATTTTATAGATAAGAAAAAGAGGAAAGGATTTGCTATGTGCAATCCTTTCCTCTTTATATTTTGTTATTAGTTTGATTGTATAGGCATTACTTTATGTTGAAACTAATGAATTATTATTTTCTTTTTTTACCTTTCTCTGTAGAGAATATATGTGTATCCGTTGATCCTTTATAATGAAGGTATAGCCAGATACCAAAGGATACAGCCATGACAATTAAGCTTGTAACCTGTGCTGACTTAAAGCCTAATGTTAGGTTTACATAATCTCCACGTAGGAATTCTAAGAAGAATCGCAAGGCAGAATACAAGAATGCATATAAGCAGAAGATTTGTCCTTTTTTATGAGGGAACACGTTAGCCAATAGTAAGATAACAAATAAAATAATATCTACTTGACCTTCCCATATTTCAGCAGGCCATAATGGTTGATTACCATAAGTGCGGTATGCCAAGGTAGTTTCTGGATAGAGAATACCGAAGTTTCCCCCAGTAGGGTGACCAAAGGCATCACCATTCATGACATTCGCCATACGTCCCACAGATTGACCTACCATAAGGGCTGGTGCAAATAAATCAGCAAATGCCCAAGGATCTACCTGCTGTTTCTTTAAATAGTAAATTCCAGCAATAGCACCTAATAGTACGCCACCTTGGATAGCCATGCCACCTTGCCATACGTATGGAATTTCTAATAAGTGATTATGATAGTATCCCCAGTCAAAGAAGAATACATCCCATAGTCGAGCACCGATGATACCAGCTATAGCAACAGTAATGGTAAAATCCACCATATGTTTTTCCCATCCACGGCCATCTTTTTTCATAATGAAGTAGCCTACAATAGCAGCACTAATAATACCTAATGCAAGGAGTAAACCGTAGGCGCGTACTGGAAAGCCTCCAATAAAAAATAAATATTGATGCATAGAACCTCCTATTATTTCTATTTAAAATGTTTCTAACAAATCCTACCTTTGTAGTGTACCATAAATTTTAGAGAAATAGTATAGTGTTCCCACTATATAGGCTGAATGTGATATAATATAAAGGTTAAAAGGAGCGCTTATGAAACACTTACAATTTATGAAACATATGGTGCTAGGAATATCGGCATTTAGTTTGTTTGCTTCTTATCCAGTAGCAGAGGCAGCAATCCATATTCCCTTTCCAGCACTTTCCAATTCAACAACAGTAGTAGAAGCTACACAATATGTAGGTCCTATGTTGTATATTCCAGAAAAGCAAGAAGTTACATTACCTATCACCATGGTATTTGATCCTATAGTATCAGAAACGGCGTATGATACAAAGTATGTACAGAATGGTACATCAATCATGTCTCCAAGCTGGTTTGAATTGACTTCGACTGGCCTAAAAGCAAGTCCTAAGTTATCTTATGACTACGTGAATCGTTATAAGGAAAAAGGATATCGTGTATGGCCTTTGATTACAAACCAATTCGATCCAGACATGACTAGTAAAATACTCGCTAATGAATCGATGTGGGAACGATACAAACAAGGTCTTATTAATTATGCTACAGAGTATGGTTATGATGGATATAACTTTGATTTTGAAAATGTTCATTACAAAGATAAAGCACAGCTAACTAAGTTTGTGGATTTTCTTGCTAAGGGATTGAGAGATTATAACCTACATAGTTCTATTGATGTAACGGGCTATTCTAATAGTGAAAACTGGTCTTTAGTGTATGATCGCAAGGCCTACGCTGATGCAGTAGATTATGTAGTACTTATGGCGTATGATGAAACTTGGGCATCTAGTGATATAGCTGGACCAGTGGCCTCCTATCCATGGGTGAGAAAGCATACAGAGCAAATGCTTTCCGAAGTACCAGCATCAAAACTCGTACTGGGTATTCCATTCTATATGCGTGAGTGGTCTGTACCAGTGAAAGGTTCTTGGGAAGGAAAAGCAAAAAGTAAAACACTAGCCATGTCCAAAGCCTTGGATTTAGAACGTGAATACAGAGATGTGATGCGCTGGGATGAGCGATTAAAAGGTAATTATTTAACGTTGACGAATAAAAATGGTGTCTATGGTATTTATGATGAAAAGAAACCATATGAGGGGACACTCACAAAAATTTGGTTTGAAGATCCACAGTCGTTAAGCTATAAAGTGGGTCTTGTAAAAGAATTACAACTTGCAGGCGTAGCGGCTTGGCGTAAAGGTTTTGAAGCTAGTGATGTGTGGCCGGTACTGAGCTTTGCTCTAGATGGTGCTAATACAAATAGTACTGAAAAGGGGAAAGCACTTTCAGACAAAAAAGATCATAAAAAAGAAGTAAAAAAACAAGAGAAAAAGAAAGATAAGAAGAAAAAATCTAAACATAGAGATACTTCAGAAGTGACAAAGATTTCTAAAGACGGTAAAGAAGTGGTGTTAAAATTTAAGAAACCACATAAACAGTCTGATGAAACAGGTGTTGTAAAGGTTACGAAAGAAAAAAAGTCTTTGCCTAAAGACTAAGACTTGGAGTATACTTAAGAGTATTAATACATACAATTGAGGAGGCATAGCATGTACGAAAAATACGTGGCACAAGACATTGAGAAAAAATGGCAAACATATTGGGAAGAGTCTGGGGTATTAAAAACAGAGTATGACCCAAGTAAAGAAAAATATTATGTGTTAGAAATGTTCCCATACCCATCTGGTAACTTACATATGGGACATGTGCGTAACTATTCGATTGGTGATGTAGTGGCACGTTTCAAAAAAATGCGAGGATTCAATGTATTACATCCAATGGGATGGGATGCATTTGGTATGCCTGCGGAAAATGCAGCTATTAAACATGGTGTGTCTCCTAAAGATTGGACATTAGATAATATTGCCAACATGACACGTCAGCAAAAAGAGTTGGGTTTATCCTATGATTGGGACCGTGAAGTTGCGACTTGTAAAGAAGATTACTATCGTTGGACACAATGGATATTTCAACAATTTTATAAAAAAGGCTTGGCTTATAAAAAAGAAGCCAAAGTAAACTGGTGTGAACATGACCATACAGTATTGGCTAATGAACAAGTTATTGATGGTAAATGCTGGCGCTGTGATAATGATGTAGTGAAAAAAGACTTAAAACAATGGTTCTTTAAAATTACAGACTATGCAGATCGTTTGCTAGACGATTTAGATACATTGGACCAATGGCCTGACCGTGTAAAAGCAATGCAACGCAATTGGATCGGTCGTAGCGAAGGTACACAATTTGCGTTCCATGTACCTAAAATTGATAAAACTTTTGAAGTGTATACAACACGGGTAGATACTTTGTTTGGTGTGTCCTATGTGGTGTTGGCACCTGAGCATCCGTATGTAAAAGAATTGATTCAAGATGCATCCAATAAAGCAGAGTTAGAAGCTTTCATTGAAACATTGCGCAACCAAAGTGATATTGAGCGTACTTCTACAGAAGCAGAAAAAGTAGGTATGTTCACAGGTTCTTATGCGACACATCCAATCACTGGCAAAGAAGTGCCAATTTGGATTGCTAACTATGTACTAGCAGACTATGGTACTGGTGCTGTTATGGGGGTTCCAGCCCATGATGAAAGAGACTATGCCTTTGCAAAAAAATATGATTTACCTGTGAATTGGGTCATCCAAAATACAGCACAAGATTTGGATTTTGCTTCCTTAGATACAGCATTCACTGAAGATGGTATATTGGTGAACTCCGGCGACTTCAGTGGCAAAACTTCCGAAGAAGCACGCCAAGCATTAGGTGATTACTTCACTGAACAAGGTACAGGTCGTAAAACTGTAAACTTCCGTCTTCGTGACTGGTTGATTTCTCGCCAACGCTATTGGGGTTGTCCAATTCCAGTTGTGTACTGTGAAAAATGTGGAGAGCAATTAGTGCCAGAAGATCAATTGCCGGTAAAACTTCCCGAAGATGTATCCTTTGATGGTGGTGCTATTTCTCCATTAGCTACATCTGAAAACTTCCTAAACACAACATGTCCATGCTGCGGTGGTCCTGCTCGACGTGAAATCGATACCATGGATACATTTATTGATTCCTCTTGGTATTTCTTACGCTATGCAGATGCTCGCAATGATCAAGAAGTGTTCAAGAAAGAAATCGCAAAATACTGGATGAATGTAGACCAATACATTGGTGGTATTGAACATGCGATTTTGCACTTATTATATGCACGTTTCTTTGTAAAAGTGTTACATGATATTGGTTTAGTAGAAGTAAATGAACCTTTCAAAGCCTTGTTAACACAAGGTATGGTACTAAAAGAAGGGTCTAAAATGTCTAAATCTAAAGGTAATGTGGTATCTCCAGAAGAAATCATTGCCAAATACGGTGCAGATACAGCTCGTTTATTCATCTTATTCGCAGCACCAGTAGATCGTGATTTGGACTGGAGCGACCAAGGGGTAGAAGGTTCCTATCGTTTCTTAGGTCGTGTATGGCGTATTATCGATACATACCAACAATTAGGTACATCAGGACATCATGATAGCTTATCCAAAGATGAAACAGCATTACGCCGTGAATTGCATCGTGCTATCAAAAAAGTAACAGAAGACTTAGATGGTAAATTCAATTTTAACACTGCCATCAGTACTGTTATGGAGTTGGTAAATGCTATGTACCAATTTAAAGATAGCCATGAATCTGTACAAAGCGATTTAGCAAAAGAACTAGTTGAAAAGTTAACATTATTGCTAGCTCCATTTGTACCGCATATTACTGAAGAAATTTGGCATGAATGTGGATTTGAAGGTTCTGTACATGCTGCATCTTGGCCGACTTATGAAGAATCTGCTTTAGTTGTGGATGAGGTAGAAGTGGCAGTGCAAGTAAATGGTAAAGTACGTGATAAATTGACAGTATCCGTTTCTTTATCTAAAGAAGAACTAGAAGCAGCTGCAAAAGCATTACCACGTGTACAAGAGTTTACAGAGGGTAAAACTGTTGTGAAAGTGATTGTGGTACCTAAAAAATTAATCAATATTGTAGTCAAATAAAACGAGGTTCCTATGGAAAAACGTAAGGACTATATTAGCTGGGATGAATACTTTATGGGTGTTGCCATGTTAGCAGGACAACGCTCTAAAGATCCTAATACGCAAGTAGGAGCTTGCATTGTAAGTGATGATAATAAAATTTTATCTATCGGATACAATGGTATGCCCTTAGGTTGTGATGATGATGATTTCTCTTGGAATCGTAATCGAGAAGAAGATAATAAATATTTTTATATCGTTCATAGTGAACTGAATGCCATATTGAATTATCGTGGTGGTTCCTTAGAGGGCAGTAAAATCTATGTCACTTTATTCCCTTGTAATGAATGTGCAAAGGCCATTATACAAAGTGGCATTAAAGAAGTGATTTATTGGCGTGATGATTACAAAGATACACGAGAAGTGCAAGCATCAAAACGATTGTTTCAAACTGCGGGAGTAACGATTACGGCTTATGAACCAAGTGGTAGACAATTATCGTTACAACTATAATTGTAAAGGTTACATCTGTATATAATAAGGCTGAACTTGAGGAGATATTCCTAAGTTCAGCCTTTTATGTTGGGACAGTATAATATCGAACAAAATAACGGCTAGTTCCAATTAGGACCTAGCCGTTAGTATGTTCGATGTTTATTTGTTATTTCCTATTACTTTTTTGATAGCTTTTACGCCCTTAGAAGTAATATTTTTACCAGTTTTTGTCAATCGTGTTCGAGTGCGTGTGACTCTACCCATGGCAGTCAGAGAAGACTGTTTACGTGGCTTCATGTCTCTTTCATTACCGAAGTCACCACGACGGATACTAGTAGCCTTTACTTTTTCAGAACCTACAGATCGTTGTAATTCTTTCATAATTACTTTAGGTTCTACAGATTTTTCAAATGTATATACATCTGCTGCTACATAGCCTAATTGTGGATACGCATGAAGAATTACATGGCAGTGATGGGATACAGCCACTAAGAAGATTTCATCTTCTAAAATTTGGCAATCAATTTCCTCAACACATTGATTGGTAATTGCTAAGGCGTTTACAATAGCATCTTGTAATACAGCAGGGGATTCTATTTTTTCATCGATGCAAGAATATAAATCAATTAAGACGTGCTCACCTAAAACATGCATGTTTTCACCTACTTTCATTCATAGTCTATTATATAAGATAATTTTAATTTTGTAAATTTGTTATACTTTTTTGTAATAGTAGTAATTATAAAAATTAATTATAGAATTTACTAAACTCTACTACTATGGTAAGCTATAGATAAGACATAGAAAGCTATGCCCTTTTGAACGAGTTGTTCAAACATGTAAATGATACTACATATAGTAATGCTAGGAGGTCCTATTATGAAAGCACCGTTACGTTACGATTTTGCTTCTTTTTCTACAGAAGCGCAGGCCGTATGCCCTGAACGAGTATTTACAGATTTTTTACACCGCTATGCCTATGGTGTAGATGCTTCTTGTTATTCCTATGTACCACAAGTAGTGGTGAAAGCCAATAATGAAGCAGAAGTCATTCGTATTTTAAAATTAGCAAATCAATATGGTACACCAGTTACCTTTAGAGCTGCAGGAACATCTTTATCTGGTCAAGCTTCTAGTGAACATGTGTTAGTGGTGGCTAATGATGGCTTTAAACGTATGGAAGTATTGGATGGAGGTAAAGCATTACGGTGTGACTGTGGTGTCATCGGATCTGATGCTAATGAAAAATTAGCTCCTTATGGACGTAAAATTGGTCCTGATCCAGCTACCATTGCTAGCGCTTTGGTAGGGGGTATTTTTAATAATAACTCGTCTGGTATGTGCTGTGGCACTGTAGAAAACTCTTATCAAACAGTAAAATCTGTTCGTGTTGTGTTGGTGGATGGGACTATTTTAGATACTAGTGATCCTGCAAGTGTACAAGCTTTCATGACCTCTCGTGCAGACCTTGTAAAAGGCTTATTAGACCTTCGTCAATGGATTTTTGATGATCCCGAATTAGTAGAATTAATCCAACGTAAATTTAAAATTAAAAACACTACTGGCTATTCCATTAATACCTTAGTTGACTTTGAAGATGTTGTGGATATTTTAAATCATATCTTTATCGGTTCTGAAGGTACATTAGGATTTGTATCCGAAGTAGTCTACAACACAGTAGAGGATAAAAAATTCAAGGCTTGTGGTCTTGTATTCTATAAAGAACTATCCGATGCATCTCGAGCAGTTGTAACCTTAGCGAATATGGGACGTCAATATGTAGTATCTGCGGAAATGATGGACTATCTCAGCCTTAAGAGTGTACAAAAATTAGAACAAGTACCGGACTTTGTACGTGGAGTCCCAGAGGGTACTAGCTGTATTTTATTCCAATCTGAAAGTAATAACGAACAAGAATTAGCGGAACAAGTGGAATATATCAAAGACCAATTAAAAGATATTCCTACGATTATTCCAAGCTTATATTCTACAGATCCAGCAGAATATAATTCATGGTGGTATATCCGTAAAGGATTGTTGCCAATTGCAGCAGGACAACGCAAATCTGGTTCTACGGTAATTACAGAAGATGTATGTTTTAAAATTGAAGATTTTGTTAAAGGCATCGGTATCATTACAGAGTTATTCCGTAAATATGATTTTATGGATAACGGTATTATCTTTGGACATGCTTTAAGCGGTAATGTTCATTTTATCATTACTCCAGATTTGAACGACCCAAGAGAACGTGATAATTTCAGTGGACTAGTGAAAGAAATGGCAGAACAAGTCGCTGCTGTGGAAGGTAGTATCAAAGCAGAGCATGGTACAGGTCGTATGGTAGCGCCATTCGTTGAATTAGAGTGGGGTGTGAAAGCTTACCAAGTTAACCGCCGTATCAAAGAATTATTTGATCCTAATTACCTAATCAATCCTGATGTTATCATTACAGATGATCCAGATGTATATAAAAAGAACTTAAAAGCGATGGCTGCTATTGATCCATTGTTCAATATGTGTATTGAATGTGGTTTCTGTGAAAAGAACTGTCCATCTAAAAATTTAACATTAACACCACGTCAACGTATTTCTTTAGTACGTGAAGAAACACGTCTTCGTCAAGAAGGTAAACATGCGGAAGCAGATGCTTTAGCGGAAGGCTATCAATATTATGGTGTAGATACATGCGCAGCATGTTCTATGTGTTCCATGCTATGTCCACTAGGTATTGATACAGCACAAATCGCCTTATCTGTTCGTAAAGTGACAGCAAAAGGTCATGGTATTGCAGAAGCGATTTATGACAATTTCCCAGCTACCTTAGCTGCAGCCCGCATGGGTGTGACATTAGGTGGTGCAGCAGGTAAAGTGATTACTAATAAGTTAATCTCTAAAATTACAAAAGGTGCTCACAAACTAACAGGTGTGACACCATATGCTCCAACTACATTGCCAAAAGCTAACCGCCACACATTGAAAAGCCAACGTAATACTGTAGGCAATGATAATGTTGTGTATTTCAGTACTTGTGCAAATCGTGCATTCAAACCAAATCAAGGTCAAAAAGATACTCGTAGCTTGCAACAAGTGATGGAAAATTTATGTAAAAAAGCAGGTTATAATGTGATCTATCCACCTCATATTGAAAACTTATGTTGTGGTTTGAGCTTTGAAAACTATGAAGACATTGATAAACGGGCGTTGCGGGATTTAGAAAATGCTTTATTAGAAGCTAGTTGCGGTGGTGTATATCCAGTAGTGATTGATCATTCTGCATGTTTCTCCCATGCGTTTAAACATATTAAATCTGTAACAATCCTTGATGTGTCTGAGTTCTTGTATACACATATTGTACCTAAATTAGATATTGTGAAATGTAAAGAACGAGTTATCGTTCATAAACAATGTAAAATCAAAAAAGCTGGTAAGGAAAAATATATTGAACTTATTGCACGAGCATGTACTGATGAAGTATTCAATATTAAATCCTTTGCATGCTGTGGTTTCGCAGGGCAAAAAGGTTTCTTCACACCAGAATTGAACCATTCCGCTACAAGGGATTTAGGAGATGAAGTGAAAGAGTATGGTGCAACACTAGGAGTAAGCTCTAGCTCTACTTGTGAAATTGGTTTAGGAGAACGTGCAGGTATTCCATTTATTGGTATTGCATACCTATTGGATGCATGTTCTAAATAACTGTGTAATGCAGTCATATGATATGAAAAGAAAAGCAGTCCTTTTAAGGGCTGCTTTTCTGCTAATGATATATTCTATTACTCACCAAAAATAGCAATTCCTCTTGTAGTGATTTTAATCTCTGGAATCACTGTTAAGCATAGGAAGCTTAAATTAATAAAAGGATCTAATCCACGGTTTACCCCCATAGAATAGGCAATTTCTTTCATTTCCGCAACTTTTGCATCCACAACTTCATGGCTTTCATTCGTAATCAGCCCCATAATTTCTAGTGGAAGCTCAGCGATCACTTTACCTTCACTAGCAATGACATAGCCACCACCAATTTCTTTCAAACGCTCAATAACAACTAGCATATCGTGGTCATTGTCTCCAACTACGATGACATTATGTGCATCGTGCGCTACTGAAGTACCAATAGCACCATTTTTAATATCATAGCCTTTGATAATCCCTACACCATTGTGTCCTGTTGCATGATGACGTTCAATGCATGTGATCTTATTAAATGTGCCATTTTCTATGAAAAGGTCATTGGATACAGGAACTTCTTCGTGTGTCATCTTGGTTAACAACGTGCCAGGAATTAAATTAATGATTGGCATTGGACCAGTGACAGGTAAATCTAGTTGAGATGGTTTAAATTCACCAATGTTAATAGTATGTAATAGGTGAGTAGGTGTTTTCTTCTCATGTGTATAGGTACGAGAAATCTTTTTGCCACCTACTAATACATCATGAATGGATACATCTTTATAGTCATCTAGTATAATAAGGTCAGCTTTATAACCAGGAGCAATGGCACCTTGATCACGAAGGTGATAGGCTACACAGGAATTATAAGAGGCCATTTTATAAGTTTGAATTGGGTCTAGACCAAGTTCTATGGAGCGTTTTACATTGTAACTAATATGTCCTTTAGCAATAATATCCTCAATATGTTTATCGTCAGTACAGAAAGAGTATTTATCACAACAAACACCATCTTCAATGATGCCTTTTACGATGGCTTCTAGATTATGAGCAGCGCTACCTTCACGAATTAACACTTGCACACCAGCCATGACTTGAGCTTTTGCTTCTTCATAAGATCCGGCTTCATGATTCGTACGAACACCTGCCAATACAAAGGCTTGTAGTTCCTTGTCACTTACACCAATGATATGACCATCGATAACACGGTCCTCATAGACTTCTAACTTTTTCAGCATAGGAATATTTCCGTTGATGACACGAGGAATATCCATCACTTCACCTAATCCTAAGATGCGAGGGTTTTGTTTAAGCTCGCTCAATTTTGGTGCTTCTAGTATGCAACCAGTTTCTTCACCATCGATGGCAGGAACACAAGATGGTGCCATTACATACACATGTCCCTCCACATCGTTAGTTTCATCAATGATAAATTGAATCCCTTCAAGCCCTGCTACATTACCAGCCTCATGAGGGTCGACAATGAAAGTAGTAGTACCAAATTGCAGGGCCTGATGAATTAACTCTGATGGATTAACTAGTGTGGATTCTAAATGAAGATGACTGTCTACGAAGCCTGGTACGATATATTTTCCTTGTAAGTCTAATTCTTCTTTACCTTCATAGGATCCAAGACCAACAATGACACCATTTTCAATAGCCACATCTGTTTGAACCCACTTTTCACTAAATACATCTAACACTGTGCCATGCTTTAATACTAAACTTGCTTTTTCTTTGCCCAATGCCACACTGGACATTTGACTGTAAGAATTATAGTTAATCATAAAAAGGCTCCTTTACCAACTAAATAATAAATGGCATAACTTCTTTTACGATAAAAATAAGTGCTAGTACATACATAATAAGGGAAATATCTTTTTGTCGTCCTGCTAATATTTTGACAACCACATAACTTACAAGACCCCATTCAATACCAACACCGATGGAGTAGGTAAATGGCATCATAATAATTGTTAGAAATGCGGGAATCCCTTCTGTGATATCTTCAAAATTAATTGTTTTAATACACATAAGTATCAATAAGCCTACAACAATTAAGACTGGTGCAGTGGCTGCAGCTGGAATTACCATCAATAATGGAGCAAAAAATAAAGCAACTACAAACAAGATAGAAGATGTAATGGCGGCAATACCAGTACGCCCACCCTCAGCAATACCAGCGGCGGATTCTACAGCTACGATATGTGGAGAGGCTCCAAATATACCAGCAATAGTAGTACCTAGAGCAGCTACTTTCATACAATTGCCATTCACTCGTTGACGATCTGCTTCTGGAACTTCTGCTTGTTCACTGAGACCAATCAATACACCTACGATGTTAAATAAGTTAACAAATAAGAAGGTGAAAACCACGAAGAACATATCTGCTGTTACTAATTCAGAAAAGTCAAACTTCATAAAAACAGGAGCCATACTAGGTGGCAATGATAGAATGCTATCTGGAATCTTAGTGATACCTAAAAAAACACCTAAAATGGCACAGACAATGATAGCGATGAACATGGTTCCTTTTATGCCACGAGCGGTCATTGCTGTAATTAAAATGACACCAATCATGGCGATGATGACATTTGGATCTGTAAAGCTACCTAATCCCACAATCGTGCCTTGATTCGCTACAACAATGCCAACGCTACTAAGACCGATTAAGGCGATGAATAAACCGATACCGGCGGTTACTGCTAATTTTAAATTGTGTGGAATAGCCTCAAAAATGTAATCCTTAATAGGTGTAAGTGCAATGAGTAAAATCAATAGCCCCGCAATTAGTTCAGCAGTCAAAGCAAACATAAATGAGTGGTGCATTTGGATAACGACGGTGTAGGAAAAATACGCATTAATCCCCATCCCTGAAATGCCAATATAGGGCATATTCGTGTAAAAACCTAATAATAAAGTAATAATAATACCGCAGATAGCAGTAGCTGTAAATACAGCTCCCTCATTCATACCGCTAGCACCTAAAATGATAGGATTAACTGCTAATACATAAGAGACACAGAGAAAACTCGTAATACCTGCAAAGATTTCTCGCTTAATGGTGGAACCGCGCTCCGTTACATTACATTTACGATCCCAAAAACTGTTGTTACTACCAATAGTTGGACTGGTGTTCATAAAAATACACTCCTTTCACAATGATGTTGATAGTAGACCTTTACTATGTCCTCATCATAGCATATATTCTCAGGTATTACGCATATCAATTAATCATTTTATTGTAGTTTATAAGATGATTAATTAAGTGTTTTTGAATTTATATTCGGCAAACAGGGCGAAATATACGAAATAGTTAAAGTATACCTAAAATGTCAAGTTTTTATCAATTAATGAAGGTATAATGATAACGTTGTAAATGTCCGTATAGATAAAAGACATAAATATACAAACACTTATTATACCAAATTGTAATACATGGAATTCTAAAATGTGATAAAAGTCATTTCTAGTTGTAGATATATATGAAATAGATAGATTTTTTCTAGTAAACAACGTATACTTAAGTTAAAAATGACAGAAGATATAGAAGAATATTAGGATAGAGAAATAACATGTATTAATACACAAAAATGGTTTAGAAGTAATCTATAAAGTATACTCACAATATGAGTTAGTCACATCAGAACGTATGAAAGCAATCGAAGAAGTTTTACTGCAACGAATAGAATGATTAGACGATAGTGTGAGAAGATCGTAATAGCTATATATTAGATAAATAGAAGGTTTTTCTAAAATATTAAAAAAGGAGATACTATGAAAATAAGTACAAAAATATTTGTATCAGCAGCTGTGATGGGGCAAATCTGCTTATGGACTTTTGCTATGGATGATATAGCATCTGAAACAGTTCATAGTGCTACAGGTACAAGTTCTTCTGATAGTGCATATGGTACTGAAGAGGGAGAAGAAACACTCAATGCTGGTGTAAGTAGACTTTCTTTCTTTGATTTTAAGTCAAACTATCCTAATAGCAAATTTGCTAATATTGCCCCTAGGGAACAAAAAGAGGATGAAGGAACTACTGTTGCAAAAGAAACGCACCGCTATGGGATAGATGCCATAGAAAACGAAGTGAAACGTATACATCCTTTGTGGGAGAATGCAAGATACTACACACCGAAAACAGCTTGGGAATCAGGCGGAACAGAACCTTTAGAACAGATTAGTATACATAAAGAAGAAGATTATTTTCACTTCATCACATATGGATTAACAGAATTGCATGATAAAGAGAGTAAGGACCAAACAAAAAGTGGATTTGGTACAGAATTAACATTAAAATTAAAACGTGGTGAATATAAAAATCAATCAGAGGAACGAAAAGAACTGCTTTATATAGCGTTGCTTTTACAGAAGTTTGCAAAATATATTATACAAGAAAATAGTATAGTAAAGCCTTATGAAGATACTTATTTAGTGAAAGCTAGTTCTTCAAGGAAAAATATCGGTATAGATATTGCAGGTACATCTAACATTGTTGCATTTATTACAGTTCCCGATAAGGACTTACAATCTCTTGACACACCATATGGTCGAGTTGACTTTATTGCACTGATTGGAATTACAAAAAAAGAGTTACAAGCGATTAGGAACCGAAAGATTACTGAAAAAGAATTGTACGAAAAACTTGGCACTGATGTGACAAGTTACAGGAGAAAATCTGTCATATAATAGTTTGCTGAGAATATTAAATTATATGCAGTCCAATAATTATAGCCTTGTGCTAATATAATAAAATAGACATATCGACTGTTTTGTGAACGTAGAAAAAAGGAGTTAGAATGAAAGTAAGTAAAAAAGTGTTACTATTAACAGCTATTATGGGGATGACTTGGTTTGGGGCATTTGCCATGGATGGTGTAGCGTCTGAGGAGAGAAATGGCGTTAGTGGAGTTAGTAGCGCTTCCATTATCGATGATGAATCCGAGGAAAGGCCTGGCGTTAGTGCAGTTAGTAGCACTTCTAGTATCGACGCTGAATCAGAGGAAAAAAATGATGCTGGTGAAAAGCACTACGTATACTCCTTTACATTGGATGACTCAAACCATAAATTTGCAACTATTAAACCTAAAGAAGTGAGTGAGGACAATGCGTTTTCAACTGCTAAAAAAACACAGCTATATGGTATGGAAGCAATAGACAAGGAAGTGGAATCTGTATATCCAAGCGACTCGTTACATACAAATTATGTGGTTCTTGAACGCTGGGACTTAGGAGGAATAGACCCGCTCGATAGAGTAACGATTCATGATGGAGGAGATTATTATAAATATGTTACCTATGGATTAACTGAGCTGTATGATAAAGAAAGTAAAGATCAAACAAAAAGTGGGTTCGGCATGGAATTTACTTTTAAATTAAAAAAAGCTGCTTTTAAGGATGAAGAGAAAGAATTAAAAAATGTAGTAGGAGTTTTGCAGACTATTGCCAGAAGTACTATATTGCATGGAGAAATCTTTAAACCCTACGAGTTTGTCTATACAAGTCAAACTGAAGTGATGGATACGGAACAAAAGTCCAATATTAGCGGTTTTATTATAGTTCCAGATAAAGAACTTGAATCTCTAGATACTCCATATGGACGTATTGATTTCTTAGCTTTTATCGGAGTTACAAAGGAAGAGTTACTAGCGATTAGGAAGCAAGAAATCACTGTAAAAGAGTTATATGAAAAACTTGGCACAGATGTGACAAGTTATACTAGAAAGTCAGTGATATAGTTACTCTAAATGGCAACTTTCATTGCTATATCAAGTAATCTATGATACAATAAACTCATCTTATAGAGATAAGAACTACAATCAAATACATAAGTCTTTGAGGCAAGGTGCGAGGGGAACCTCAATTCCTGACCGGCGGTATAATAGTCCGCAAGCTCTTAGGAGCAGATCCGGTAATATTCCGGAACCGACAGTAAAGTCTGGATGGGAAAAGACAGTATATTGATGGCTATTGTATAGGCTATCAAATATTTGGAATGCTAAAGGGACTATGTATATAGTCCCTTTTTTGTGTAGAGGTGAGCCATGACACATATGACAACTGATGAAAAATATATGGCAAAAGCAATTGAATTAGCAGAAAAAGCAAGAGGATGTACATCTCCAAATCCGATGGTAGGGGCTATTATTGTAAAAGAGGGTCGCATCATTGGTGAAGGATACCATCAAAAAGCAGGTGAACCTCATGCAGAGGTGTATGCTTTGCATCAAGCTGGTATGGATGCCAGAGGCGCTACCTTGTATGTAACACTTGAACCATGTTCACATTATGGAAAAACACCGCCTTGTGCTAAACGTGTGATAGCCGCAGGTATCTCAAGGGTTGTCATCGGTATGATTGACCCTAACCCTTTAGTTGCTGGTAAAGGCTTAGATATGCTACGAGAGGCGGGTATAGAAGTCGAGGTTGGTGTATTAGAGCGACAATGTGTGGAAATGAATGAAGCATTTATTACATACATTAAAACAGGAAAGCCTTTTGTGATTTTAAAATCTGCCATGTCTATCGATGGAAAGATTGCTACTGCCAGTGGCGAATCAAAATGGATTACCAACGAAGAAGCGAGGATCGATGGACATCGTATTCGTAAAGAAGTAGATGGTATGTTGGTGGGTGTCGGTACAATTATATCGGATGATCCATTGCTAAGTTGTCGTCTTCCACAAGAAACGATAGAAAAGCAACCACATCTATTTATTCTAGATTCCCAAGGTCGAACGCCATTAGATGCGACTATTTGGACAGTACCTAATCGCAATATAACAATATTTGTTGGCGAAGAGTGTGGGCTAGAACAAATGGGAGCTTTCAGTGATAAAGGCGCAGAAGTCATTGTGACGCCATCAAATGAAAGAGGCTTAGATATTTCTTTTATTCTGGAAGAACTAGGGACTCGTCAATGTATGAGCCTGCTCATTGAAGGTGGAAGCCAAGTGGTGGCTAGTTTTGTAGAAACTAAATCTTTTGATAAATTGGTAACCTACATTGGAAATCGTATTATTGGCGGTATTGGAGCTACACCAGCTGTGGGTGGTTTAGGCTTTTCTAGTTTGGATGAAGCAGTGCAACTAGACATTGATGAAGTGATGGCTGTTGGTGATAATATGAAAATAATTAGTTATCGAAGAGGAAGAGAAGGCGTTTATGTTTACGGGGATCATTGAAGAAATAGGGACTATACAGAGTGTAAAACGTTCCCAAAGTTCACTTACCCTTGAAATCGCAGGAACTGTCATTTTCGACGACTTAAGAATTGGCGATTCTGTAGCAGTCAATGGTGTGTGTTTAACAGCAACCACTATTGGCTCTAATCGATTCACAGCTGATGTGATGCCAGAGTCTGTGAAAATGACAACATTACTCAATCTTTCAACAGGAAGTAAGGTCAATTTAGAACGAGCTATGGCTGCCAACGGTCGTTTTGGTGGACACGTTGTGGCAGGTCATGTAGATGGACAAGGTACTATCATCGGGAAGGACCATGTGGGTAATTCTATCGTGTTCCGCATCACTACTGATTCCGATATATTACATTATATTATTTACAAAGGGTCCATCACTGTGGATGGAGCTAGTTTGACCGTATCTAAGGTGGGACCGAGTTGGTTTGAAATCTCTATCATTCCTCATACCATTGGAAACACCATTTTACAATATGCCTCCATAGGGACTACAGTGAATTTAGAAACAGATATTTTTGGTCGTTACATTGAACACTTTATGAAAGGGCCTCAAGAGGTGCCGACTAAAGGTGGAAAGGTAACGATGGATACATTGTTAAGTAACGGCTTTTTATAGAAAGGATGATACAAATGTCCTATACATTAAATACTATTGAGGAAGTAATTGAAGATTTGAAAGCAGGAAAACCTGTGATTATTGTGGATGATGAAAGTCGGGAAAATGAAGGCGATTTAGTGATTGCAGCTGAATTTGCTACTCGTGAAACTATAAATTTTATCATCAAAGAGGCTCGAGGTTTATTGTGTACACCGATGCTAGAAGGTGATTTGCTACGACTTGGTATTTCTCAAATGGTAGAAAAGAATACAGATAATCATGAAACCGCGTTCACAGTGTCAGTAGACCATGTGGATACTACCACTGGTATCTCTCCAGAAGAACGTGCTGTAACGATGCAAAAACTCATTGATCCAAATTCAAAACCAGAAGATTTTAGACGCCCTGGACACGTATTTCCATTGCGTTACAAAGAAGGTGGAGTATTAGTACGTCAAGGCCATACAGAGGCGTCTATCGACCTTTGTAAACTAGCTGGATTATATCCTGCTGCAGCGATTTGTGAAATTACCAATGATGAAGGCTATATGTCACGTATGGATGATTTATTGGCTTTCAGTAAAAAACATAATTTAAAGATTGCTTCTGTAGAAGCTTTAGTGGAATACAGAAAGCGACACGATAGATTAGTAAGCATTGCAGCAGAAACAAAACTGCCTACAAAGTTCGGTGATTTCCGCATCGTTATATTTAAAAATGAAGTGGACCATAAAGAGCATCTTATGATTGTAAAAGGTGATGTACGTGGTAAATCTGACGTGTTAATGCGCATTCACTCCGAATGTTTGACCGGTGATGTGTTCGGTTCTCATCGCTGTGATTGCGGGGAACAATTAGAAAATGCATTGCGTTCTATTGAAGAGCAAGGAGAAGGCATTGTTATTTACATGCGTCAAGAAGGGCGTGGCATTGGATTAACGAATAAAATTAAAGCCTATACACTACAAGATCAAGGGTATGATACAGTGGAAGCAAATGTAAAATTAGGTTTTCCTCCAGATATGCGCGAATACTCCTTAGCAGCACAAATGTTACGTGAATTAGATGTAAAAAGTGTTAAGTTGTTAACGAACAATCCAGAAAAGAAAGAGGATTTAGAACGTTGGGGAATCACTGTATCTAAGCGAGTTCCTATTGTGATTAAAGCCAATAGCATTAATGCAAAATATTTGAATACAAAAAAAGAAAAAATGCGTCATATGCTGTAATCATATATGAAAATAACACTTAGTGTACAGATTGCTTAGGTCCATATATGTCTTATATAAATAAAGGAGAATGACAATGATTCAAGAAGGTAAATTAATAGGTACAGGTAAGAAATTTGCTATTATCGGTTCCCGTTTTAATGAGTTCATCACATCTAAATTAATTAGCGGGGCGAAAGATGCATTATTGCGTCATGACGTACAAGATAGTGACATTACTACGATTTGGGTACCAGGTGCTTTTGAAATTCCCTTAATTGCTCAAAAAGCGGCGAAAAGTGGCAAATATGATGCTGTTATTTGTTTAGGTGCAGTTATTCGTGGTGCTACTACCCATTACGATTATGTTTGTAATGAAGTAGCAAAAGGTATTGCCCACGTGTCGTTAGACTCTGGCGTACCTGTTATGTTCGGTGTAGTCACAACGGAAAACATTGAACAAGCTATCGAACGTGCTGGTACAAAAGCTGGTAATAAAGGATTTGATTGCGCTATGGGTGCTATCGAAATGATCAATCTATTGGAATCTATGTAGAAAGAAGGATACCCGTGGATTTTATTAAACGTTATACAACAGCAGAAGGATTGCGGCTATCCATTGCCGTAACTACTGATGCAGTAGAAGAGGCGAGAGTTCGCCATGATTTGTGGCCGGTAGCAACAGCTGCGTTAGGTCGTACTATGACTGGGGCTATGCTAATGGCTAGTGATTTTAAAAATGATGAAAATGTAAGTATCCGATTACGTGGTGATGGACCTTTGGGCATTGTTCATGTGGATGCATTCAGTAATAACACTGTGCGAGGATATGTGGACCATCCGCATGTAGATGTACCACTATTGCGAGAAGGAAAGCTTGATGTAGGGGCTGCTGTAGGGCGTAATGGAGAGGTTCAAGTGACTCGCTTTACTAAACTTCGTCAAAACTATACCTCCCAAAGCCCTATTCAAACAGGTGAAGTGGCGGAAGATTTAGCCTATTATCTTGCTATGTCTGAACAAGTGGGGTCTGTATTAAGTCTTGGTGTATTAGTAGATCCAGATTACCATACGATTGTAGCAGGTGGCTTTTTAGTACAAGCTTTACCAGATGTGACAAATGATGCATTTGATAAAATTGAAGCAAATCTGAAAACCATTGGACCTGTGACTAATTATTTGAAAGCAAATCCTAATGCGGAACACTTAATGGAACGCATTTTGGATGGATTTACTGTCCAAGAAGTCTATAGTGAGCGTATTCATTTTGCATGTCCTTGTAGTCGAGAACGATTTTTTGATCGATTAGCAAGTTTGCCATTGCATGATAAACAAGAATTAGCCCAAGATGAAGTGACAGAATTAACTTGTCACTACTGTAATGAGAAATATCACTTTTCTAAGGAAGACATGCAAACCTTATTAATCGAAGAAACACATTAATGCTACTTGTTTCTATGGAGGGAACAGTATGAAAAGTATTGAATGGAATGGATCAGAAGTTATTATCTTAGATCAAACGAAATTACCTACATCTGTGGAATATATACGTTGTACTGACTGGCGGCAAGTGGCTGAAGCTATCAAAATGCTTCGTGTTCGTGGGGCCCCTGCTATTGGTGTATCTGTTGCCTATGGATTAATTCTTGCCTTCCGTGAAAGCTATCATCGTGGTGGTGCTAGTGCAGAGATTCTATCTGAATTTAGAGCCTTTGCAGAAACCTTACGCCAAACTAGACCGACAGCTGTTAATTTAATGTGGGCTATCGATCGTGTATTACGTGTGGTAGATTCTTTCACAGGAGATATTGGCGAATTGGATACGGTTCTTGTAAAAGAAGCTATTGCTATTGATACTGAAGATGTTGCCTTAAATGAAAGTATGGCAAAACATGGAGCTACCTTATTCCAAGATAAAGAGTCCTATCGCATATTGACACATTGCAATGCAGGAGCTTTAGCTACAACAGGAATAGGTACTGCCTTAGGGGTGATCCGTGAAGTCTATACACAAGGTAAGTTAGATCGTGTGTATGCAGATGAAACAAGACCATTATTGCAAGGATCTCGACTAACTGCTTTTGAGCTTCATGAAGATGGTATTCCTGTGACATTACAAACTGATAATATGGCTGGTTATGCTATGCAACAGGGTCTTATTGATGCAGTGATTGTGGGGGCTGACCGTATTACTTTAGAAGGTGATGTGGCCAATAAGATTGGCACATATGGTGTTGCTGTATTAGCCAAACATCATAATATTCCATTTTATGTAGCCGCTCCATATAGTACATTCGATTTCTCTATGGCAAGTGGTAAGGATATTCCTATTGAAATGCGTAATCCTCAAGAGGTATTGCAATTCCAAGGCGTTCCTTCGGCACCGCAAGGCATTGAAGTATTGAATCCTGCTTTCGATGTAACACCTCATGATTTGGTGACCGCTATTATCACAGAAGAAGGTGTGTTACGACCTCCGTTTAACGAAAGTATTCGCAATTTACAAGAAAAGAAAAGGAAATAGGAGTTGAACATGGTTGACGTTGTTATCACACATGTAGATGTGTTACAAGAAAATTCAATTGCAAGAGATATTGCTATTGTCATTGAAAATGGATACATTAAAGAATTTGTTTCTAATGATGCTGCACCTCAAGCTAAAGAAGTGATTGATGGTAAAGGTATGCTAGCAGCCCCAGGAATGGTAAACACGCATACTCATATTGCTATGGGCTTATTGCGTAACTACGCAGATGATTTAGAATTAATGGATTGGTTGCAAACTGCGATCTGGCCAGCAGAAGCTAAATTGAATAATCACTTAGTCTATTGGGGTACTCAATTAGGTATTGCAGAAATGTTCCGTTCTGGTACTACTTGTTTTAGTGATATGTATTTCTTTATGGATCAGACGGCTAAGGCTGTGAAAGAAACAGGTATTCGTGCTGTATTATCACGGGGGATGGCTGGTGTAGCGCCTACGGCAGAACAAGCTTTAGTAGAAAGTAAAGAGTTGTTTGAAACGTATCACGGTTATAACCAAGATCAAATTAAGGTAATGCTAGGACCTCATGCACCGTATACATGTCCTGATGGGTACTTAGAACGAGTAGTTCAATTGGGTCATGATATAGGGGCACAAGTTCATATGCATTTAAGTGAAACAAAAGGAGAAGTGGAAAATGTTATAAAAGCTACTGGTAAAACTCCTATTGCACATATGAATGACTTGGGTTTATTTGATTTAGGTTGTTTAGCAGCCCATTGTGTGCATGTAATAGATGAAGATATGGATATTATGAAAGAAAAATCTGTTCGCGTAGCTCATAATCCACAATCGAATTTAAAATTAGCCAGTGGTATTGCACCAGTGCCAGAAATGCTTGCTAAAGGAATTGTGGTAGGCTTAGGCACAGATGGTTCTGCTAGTAACAATAATGCAGATATGTTAGAAGAAGTGCGTTTAGCAGCTATGCTACATAAAGCTCGTTTATACGATCCATTGGCAATACCTGCCCAAACGGCTTGGGAGCTTGGTACAGTCATGGGAGCTAAAGCATTAGATTATAATGATTTAGGCATATTAGACGTAGGATATCGGGCAGATATTGTATTGTATGATACAACAGGCTTACATTGGCAACCACGGTATAATGATGTAGCCTCCTTAGTGTATGCGGCTAATTCATCAGATGCTACTACCGTTCTTGTGGGGGGGAAAGTGGTGATGAAAGATAAAGAATTATTGACTATTGATGAAGAAAAATTACGTTATGAAATTGCCCAAGCACAGGCTGTATTTCAAGCGTAATAGGAGCTCTTATGAAAGTATGTAAAAAGTTAGCACTGGGACTTGTTTTGGCAAGTGCATCTATCATGGTTACACCGTTTATAGTACAAGCAGAGACACATGTATCTGGTGGCGTTGGTTATCACGGTGTAGGCTACTATCGTGGCATGGAATATATGCGTGGATACTATGAGGGAAGGGCCTTTGTATTGGGGGCTTTTAGTAAACATATTGACCATCCTACAAAGAGTTATAAAGTTGCAAATGAGGCTAAGGCACTGGGTGATGTGCAATCACAAATGGAAAAACTTAGCCATGAACCGTACTATTACATTGGTAAATCTAAAGATGGTAATAGTATCCTATCATCAGAAGGACAACCTGTAATGGGACCTAAAAAAGAGTTACATATAGGTCGCTTAGATAGTACAGGAAAGCTAGACGTTGTACTATATGAAGAGGCAGGTAAAACAGTATTAGAAACTGTGAATACGGGTTCTTCTATTGTCATGCCGACAAAGCATGTAGAAGTATCACCTACAGGATTAATCTATGCTATGAAAGGCGAGGCAACTAGCTATTATAATCTGCAAGGTCAAATGTTGCATAGTAAGCCCTTTAAATTTGATAAAGAATTATATGGTGACTTGCATAGCGTAGGTACAAGCAATAAATTAGTAGCAATATTTAATGCTCGAACAGGAGAATATAAATCGGATGAGATATTTACCTCTCTAAGTTGGAATCAAAATACAGGTCTTATTTCCGGTTATCAAAGAGATGGATCTATTTTATATTTTGATGATGAAGGTAATCATGTAGAGGCAGCTACAGCTTTGAAAATTATCTCACAAACGGAAGGCACTCAAGCCCGTAAAATAGCAATGCCACAACAAGTTGAGGGTGAGCGGATTCAACGCGTATTAGCTCCTTTCAGTGAAGGAATTGCCTTTGTATTATTAGGCAATAAACAAAAGGTAGCTATTGATGAAAGCGGAAAAATACTATTTTCTGTGAAAGAGTATGATGAAATTGAACCCTACCTAAATGGGATAGCTCGTGTAACAAGAAAGGCTCATGGGTTAAATTTTGGTGGAATTTTTAATACATTGGCGGCTGCTTTGGTGAAAGGTGCATTCTATCATCAGGCAAGCTATGGTGAAACTGACTATGCTTGGACAACCTCTAAATTAAAACGAGGGTATATTGACAAAACAGGCAAAGAAGTTATTTCTTCTAAAAATCAGATGGTCAGCCCATTAACTGAAGCCGGGATTATGACCTATAAAGATGGCCGTTTTGGACTGTATACCAAAGAGGGTGTTGAAGTATTCCCAATGGTCTATAAAAATATTACATATATGCCAGAACTAGGAGCCTTTCTCTTACAAGATGAAGAAGGGCGTTGGGGTGTAAAACGTCAAGATAATAGTACTATGCTTCCATTTGCGTATTCAAAATTAGAAGTAGTAGCTCCTACGGTTTTGGTTGGTAAATCTGGATCCGCTTATCGAATGATTTCCTTAGATACATTCCGTGAAATTGGTGAAAGTTATGATTCCATCACGGCGCCTAAACCATTCTATGGTGTTTACAGTGGATTAATTGGTAAACGAGGAAATAATATATACCTTGTCAATCCATTAACAGGCGAAAGTCTATTGCAATTACCATCGGACACATCTAAGGTGGATACAGCTACTTTAGAAAGTGTAGTTTATAAACAACATGGTAAATATGGTGTTCTAGATTTTACAGGAAACACTATTATTGAGCCAAAGTATGAGTCTATACAAGTATTTGTTGGTAAAAGCAATTAGTATACACTATAAGATCTAACGTATAGTATTATCAATAGATATGAATTGATTAGATAAAACTAGTCTAGCTTGTCCGAAGTTAATTTTAATTAGCTATGGATATTTGAAATAAAAGAGAGGTCTCTATGGCCTCTCTTTTAATTGACAAAAAATTTTATTTATATTACTATGGAATAAATTGATTTAACAATTTGTAAATTTAAGTAACAAGTGAGCAAGTGCTCAATATATAGTGTTCGGATAAGTTCCATTTTCCTTAGGGAAAGTGGATTTTTTATTAGGAGGAAACTAATGCGATTGTGGAATGCAGTAGCTTGTACCTCTGTTCTATGCGGTTTGATGGCACTATCAGGGTGTTCTTGGACTGCTGATACGCCAACAGCAGTAACACAAGAGGCGGCAACAAGAACGGAAATTGACAGGACGGGAACTTCTGTGACCATGCCAAGTCATCCCAAACGGGTTGTGATCTTAAATACAGCCAATATTGATATGTATTTGGCCGTAGAAGGAACCATTGTGGGCCGTATGGATGCGGCTTCCTTATCAGGAGAGTTAAAAGATAAGGTGAAAGATATCCCGTCTGTAGGGAATACATATAATCCTGATGTAGAAAAAATTATTAGCCTAAATCCAGATTTGGTGATTGGTATGAATATAGCAAATCACATAAAACTTCGGGAGGCTTTAACATCGGCGAACATTCCTTTGTATATTAATGATTTAGATTCCTTTGAGGATGTCAATCGGTCCTTGCAATTATTTGGTGAACTTACAAACCATGAAGACATAAGTAAGAAAGAAATAGAGAATATAGACCAAACATTTACTATGTATAAAGAAAAAATTAAAGATAAACCACACCCCAAAACCTTATTATTACTAGGAACACCAGGTAACTTGAATGTGAGTACAGACCGTTCTTTTAGTGGTAAATTATTGGATAGCTTAGGGGCTAATAATATTGGTAAAAATATAGGTGGTGAGGCTCCTTATGTACCATTAAGTTTAGAATTCGTTCAAGAACAGAATCCAGAACGTATTATTTTTGTAGTTATGTATCCTGATCCATCGATCAAAGAGTCCTTTGTGAAAGAAATGCAATCAAACCCAGCGTGGCAACATGTGCAAGCGGTGAAAACAGATCAGATTCACTATGTTCCAGGTGGTTTGTTCGCCTTGAATCCTGGTACACGGATTACTCAAACTCTCGAATTAATGTACAAAGCATTATATGAATAATTTTTGGGAGGTTATGTCATGAATACACTTTTAAAAGCATCCTTATGCGGAGCTATTTTCAGCACTTTATTAGCGCCTATATATGTGACACATGCAATGGAGGCAAGTGATAATTATATGGCGGTAGTTACGGCTTCGAAACAAGCAGAAACTATTAGGAATAGTTCTGCAGCTGTACAATTAATTACGCAAGATGATATGAAACGTTTAGGAGCAGATACGGTAGAAAGTGCTCTACAATTGGTGGAAAATATTAATTTATCAGAAGCAGGTATGACTGGTAATCAGGTGATGATTCGTGGTATGGAATCACGCCACTCTCTTGTGCTCGTAAACGGCCGTCGTTTAGCCGGTGAAGACGCATCTAATACGACAAATGTATACACGCTGCGCCGCATTAATTTAGACCAAGTGAATCGCATTGAAATTGTTCGTGGACCTTCTTCTGCTTTATATGGATCAGATGCTATGGGTGGTATCATTAATATTATTACGAAGCAGCCTACCGATACTACCGATATGTTACAATCTTTGGGTGTATCTAGTGGTACTAAGCACGAACAAGCATATTATGCATTGAGCAGTGGAAACCAAGGTCGTTGGAATGCAAGCTTCAATATGAATGTGACGAAAGAACGGCCTATCAATCGACATATGTCAGAAAAGACTTTCAATACGAGAACAAAACAGTTAACAGGCTATACAGAAGGATATCGTCGTATCATGTATGGTCAAAAACAATCCTATAATAGTAGTGTTATGTATGATTTTAAAAATCCTAACCTAAATACAATTAAAGTAGATTTCAGTTATTTTAAAGAAAAGCTACACACTGATAATGCTGATAAATATGCTACTGTATTTCACAAAAGTGGAATGGTCTTTGCGGCAGATTCAAGAATGGTACCTGTCAATTTAAATAAAACAGAATATTTTAACAATAAGAGTATACAAACAGGTATTACCTACAGTGGTAGAACAAATAGAAATAATTATGAAATAGGAACTTATTATAGTCAATTAGATAAATCCTATTTAATGATAGATGATCGGACTCTACCTGAGGGTGTTATTAATGTAGTGATGCCAAGCAAACCACCAAAACCACCAACACCATTGAAGTTTGATTACCAATCTTTGTATCCGGCTACTGATAATGATACTGCTACATACAAAAACATTGTTCTCGAAGGAAAGGACACAATGTATGTAGGAGATCATCATGATGTAATGTTTGGCGGAGAGTACCGACGTGTTATCTATGAAGGCACTCGCCTAGGCGGATTGGATGTCCACAAAATGAAGCAAAGTAAAAAGTTTCATTATGATTCTTGGGCCACATTTGTAGAAGATTTATGGCGACCGATTCTAAAACTTTCATTAACATCGGCAATTCGGTATGAAAACAACAGTCAATTTGGGCATAATATTACACCAAAATTGGGAGTAGTCTATGAATTTGATATACATACACGGGTGAAATTTAACTTTGGAAAAGGATATAAAGCTCCAAGTATTTCAGAATTGTACTTAAATATGTTCCATACGACACCTATGGGTGTATTGAATATTATAGGAAATCCAAATTTAAAGCCTGAAACGTCTACGTCGTTTGATATAGCTTTAGAAGCAGAACGTGGTAAAACATTTGGTAAAGCCTCCTATTACCATACACGTGTAAGTAATCTAATTGATAGTCATCGGATACAATCTGATGTGCCAGGTGTATCACAACGTCATCAATACTACAATATAGGTAAAGCAAAAATTCAGGGTTTAGAATTAAGTGTAGGTCATAAAGTATCGAATCGTATCACCGTAAAAGGAACCTTCAACTATATCGATGCGAAAGATATGGCAACTGGCGAACGCTTAGGTAATCGTCCAAGATCAGTAAGCACGTTACAACTTATGTATGATGACCATAAATCCAATGGATATAGTGCTGTATTATGGAATAGCTTTACATATAAATATGGTTTTGAAGAAGCGCGAAATCGCGGCGCTAATAGTTATAATGAATACTCTTTTAACACATTAAACTTCAGTGTCAATAAAAAATGGAATAATGGAATATCTGCCTATGTAGGAATTGATAACTTATTAAACCGTGAAGTACATGATTTATATATCGATGGTCGTATGTATCGAATTGGCATGGAAATGAAATTATAAGATAAATTCCTAGAAACTATAGGGGACTAGGCTTGACAAATATATGTCAACTGCTTATAATATCTGTATGTGCGTATATAAATTACCTGCACTTCCATTATACGTTTTGGAGGGGGGGATATAGATGTCAGAAATTAAAGTCGGTAAAAATGAATCGCTTGAAAGTGCACTTCGTCGTTTTAAACGCTCCTGCCAAAAAGCAGGTGTTTTATCTGAAGTACGCAAACGCGAACATTACGAAAAACCAAGCGTAAAAAGAAAGAAAAAATCTGAAGCAGCAAGAAAACGCAAATTCAAAGCGTAAGTCAATCTTGGAGGTACAACATGTCCTTAAAAGATCAGCTTAAAACAGATATGAAAGAAGCTATGAAAGCTCGCGAAGCAGGTAAAGTGGCTCTTTCAGTCATTCGCATGGTAAATAGCGCCATAAAAAATACAGAAATCGACAAGAAAATTGAATTAGAAGATTCAGATATTCTCGCTATCTTAGCGAAAGAGATGAAAATTCGCCAAGATTCTTTAGCTGAGTTTGAGAAAGGTCATCGTGATGACTTAGTGACTCAAGTGAAAGCAGAGATGGATGTATTAGCCAAATATTTGCCTGCCCAATTAAGTGAAGAAGAAATTCGTCACATTGTGGTAGAAGCGATTTCCACCCTAACTGCACCAATTAAGATGGGTGACCTTATGCCATTGGTTATGCCAAAGACTAAAGGTTGTGCAGATGGCAAGTTAGTCAATGCGATTGTCAAAGAAGAACTTGCAAAAGTCAACTAATGTGTTGACAGACTTAATTGATTATGTTACTATAATTACATAATATAATACTAAGTCAATGAGGACTCTAAGAAACATAGTTTCTTGGAGTCTTTTTGTTTATTATGAGGAGGTTTATCATGAGCAAAGAGTTATTATATTACATTCCAGCAGGCCAATATGGTAAAGAAGGTGTTCTTGCCTTATTAGAACAACATCCAGAAATTCGTTTTGTATCTTTAGTCGGTGTTGATTTAGCGGGTAATGATACTGATGAAAAAATTCCAATGGAGCAATTCTTTGACGATTATGAATCTTTCTTTGAAGGTCGTGCAGTACAAACAGATGGTTCCTCTGTTGTGTTGACAAATATTGCTACGTTGAACAATGCACGTGTCGATATGTGGGGTGACCCTAGTGTAAACTGGTTTGTTGACTACAACTATGAACATATTGATGAAGCTACAGGCAAACCGACGGGTACACTTCGTATTCCAGCATTCTTGAAACATTGTGATCGTTATGTAGACTCTCGTTCTATCTTAAAACGTAGCTGTGAATATGTAAAAGAAGAATTGATGAAATTATTACAAGCGAACCAAGTGAAAGGCATGGAATTTATCGATGCTAATGAAATCGCTGACGTTATCTTTACATCTGCTACAGAATTGGAATTTTGGGTGAAAACACCTTCTAGAAATGTAGATGCAAAAGCGTTATCCGTCTCTCAAAAACTACAAGAGCAATACTGGCAACGTACACATGGTTCCGTTCGTACAGCCTTAGAAAAAGCAGTATCTTTGTTAGATAAATATGGTTTACATGCAGAAATGGGCCATAAAGAAGTTGGCGGTGTAAAAGCGAAACTAGATGATGAGGGTAATGTAGACTGGGTATTAGAACAATTAGAAATTGACTGGAAATACACAAATAATCCATTACAAACAGCGGATAATGAATTGCAAGCTCGTATCATCGTTCGTGAAGTATTCCGTGAAAATGGCTTAGATGTTACTTTCAATGCGAAACCAATCATCGGCGTAGCAGGCTCTGGAGAGCATACACATTTCGGTGTGATGGTAAAAATGAAAAATGGCAAAGTGTACAACTTGTTCTCCCCAGCTGATTTACGCAAAGAACATGCTAGCCCATTGGCATACGGCGCTATTATGGGTCTATTAAAACACTACGAAGCGATTAACCCATTTATTTCCTCCACAACAGACTCCTTAAACCGTTTAAAACCAGGTTTTGAAGCACCTGTATGTATCGTTACATCCTTAGGTACAGATCCTGCATTGCCAAGCCGTAACCGTACTATTCTTTGTGGTTTGATTCGCGATGTGGATACACCAATGGCAACTCGTTTTGAATTGCGTTCTCCGAACCCATATACAAATACATACACAGCATTGGCATTGATCTACTTGTCTGCTTTCGATGGCATGAAGTATGTTATCACATCGGGTAAAGCACCAGAAGAGATCTTAGCGGAATTGTCCAAAAAAGAAGGAGAAGTAGCTGATTATCTGGAAGCATCCCGTGAATATCGTTCAGAAGTTGACGTATTCGATGATTTCACAGCAGAAGAGCGTGATCGTAAATTCGGTAAAGCTCCTGCTACTGTATGGGAAAATATCCAAGGCTATACAAACAATCCAGAAAAAGTAGCCTCCTTAACTTTGGGTGGTGCTTTTGAAAAAGATTTGATGGATTCTTTCATGGCTGGTGTAATAAATCGTTGGAAATTAGAATTAGCAAACCGTATTGTTCCAGCTAATATTCAATTAGTGCGTTCCTTACAAGCTATCCATGATGCAGCAGATGCTTTTGATAGTGCGAACTGGAACAAAGTGAATAGCTTGCGCTTATACCTAGCAAAAGATAGTGTAGACAGCAAATCTTTATTCACACGCATCACTGATGCATTGGTGAAAGGTGACTATAATACGGCGTCTGCATTACAAGTAGAAATGAACGAAAAAGTAGTTGAATTAGAAGCATTGTATGCAGAATATACTCGTAATATTCTATAATAGGTACTTGGTATAAAAAAGGACTGACCACAACATTGTGTTCAGTCCTTTTGCTATGATATTTTATAATCTTTCATTACTATTAGGTTCTTTTCCATATCGAACGACTAAGACCAAACTAATGACTAATGCTAAAATAGCAGCAGACCATAAGAATAGATCCAGTGATGACTCATGGGATACGATGATCAGTCGAATGATGGCTGTGATACCGATGTAGATAAAGTACCGAAGAGGGAAGTGGAAGTTATTTTTAAAATATTTCATCACTAACGATAGAAACTCAAAGAATAGGAAGAAATTAATAATTTCTTCTAAAAATGTAGTATATGCTACATCAGTTGTAAATAAACCTGGTATGAGCGTCACAATATAAAACGCTGTATTCAACACCGCTACGGTTAATACGATACCAATAGAAAATAAAGTGAAGTTTAGAACCCACTGAAAAAATGTAGACACTTGTTGCAAAAAATAATTCATAAGGACCTTTCCAATAAAAAAGGGTGGAGTGACGAATCACTGCACCCTTATGTATTTACTTAGTAACAATTAAACTAAGGCTTTAGTTGCCGCTTCAGCTGCGTCGAAGTTAACAGCAGATGTTACTTCTGGCACGTATTCTACGTAACGAACTACGTCGTCTTTGTCGATGACAACGATACCACGAGATAATAAGCGTAAGCCTTCAAGAATGAAACCATAATTTTCACCGAAAGAAAGATCGCGGTGGTCAGATAAAGTTTCAACTTGATCGATACCAGCAGCACCACACCAACGTTTTTGAGCGAATGGTAAGTCTACGGATACAGTTAAGACAACCACATTGTCACCTAATTTAGAAACGTTTTGATTGAACCAACGAGTTTGCGCATCACATACGCCAGTATCCAAAGATGGTACTACGGAGATAACTTTTACTTTACCTGCGTAATCTGCTAATGTTTTTTCACCTAAGCCATTATCTAATAATGTGAAAGCAGGAGCTTTGTCGCCTACTTTAACTTCTTTGCCCAATAAAGCGATTGGGTTACCTGCAAATGTTACTACACCTGTACGTTTTTCCATTGTATGTTCCTCCTTAAAATACGGAATAATATCTTTTGTATATTGACATTATAACATGGTACAATAAAATTAGTAAATAAACTTTATCGAAAAAAATCGAAATTATCATAGAATGGGGGTACGTATGAAAGGTTTTCACTTATTCCGATACTTTTTTAAAGAACATTCCTATAAATATATCATTGGCATCATTCTACTTCTAACAATTAATGGATTATTCTTATTAGTGCCTACTTGGATGGGGGAAGCCATCAATACATTATATGTGGGAAAAGATGGAATTTGGTATTACGTTAGTTTGTTTGTACTGCTAGCTATTGTGATTACTGTGTTGAAATTTATTTCACGTCACATGCTCTTAGGATCTATACGCAATTTCGAGTTCTATTTACGTCGTGAGTTGTTTCGTCATGCGTTACGAATTCCTACTTCGTATTATGATGAACATGGTCCAGGAAAAGTTATGGCTTTGATGACAAATGATGTAACCTCTTTACGTGTGTCTCTGGGATTAGGGGTTATGTTATTTGTAGATGCCTTATTCTTTGGGGTCATTGCATTTTGTATCCTCGTTCAAAAAATGTCCTTATGGTTAGCAGTGGTGACTATATTGCCGATGCCATTTATTGTGTATGGCATGTTGAAGCTTTCAAAACATTTACGAAGTCGTCAAAAGAAAGCACAAAGTTCCTACAGTGATGTAACAGAATATGCCCAAGAGTTATTCTTAGGGATGGCAGTCATTCGCGCATTCAATAAAGAATATACAAGCTGGAAACGTTTTACAAAAGTAAATGCAACCAACTATGAAAATAATCTAGATGTGGTGCGAATTGATTCCTTATTGACTCCATTAACATATATGGCACCCTTTGTCTGCTATGCTCTCAATATGTATGTGTGTGGTCAAGCTATTATCAATGGAGAACTAACGGTAGGGGAATTTGTGGCGCTTAACGGCTATGTCATGCTTGTTATAGGACCTATCATGGCGATTGGTTCTTTAACATCTGTGTTGCAAAAAGGTTTTGCCTCCTTGGAACGAATGGAAGAATTCTTTGAACTCCCACAGGAAGAAATTCAAGAACAAGTAGGGCGTTTACCATTAGAAGATATACATATTCAAGGGTTACATTTTGCCTATGCTACTAGTAAGGAACCAATTTTAAAAGATGTATCTATGCATATTCCAAAAGGATCGTTTATTGGTATTGTTGGTGGACCGGGGTCTGGAAAGTCTACTTTATTTAAGTTATTATTGGATATTCAGCATGCCCCTAAAGACAGTATCCATTTTGGTGGTACTGACATTCAAGATATTCCGCTTAGTACATTACGGAATAGTATTGCCTATGCATCATCCACGCCTTCTTTACTAAGTGTATCCATTCGAGATAATATTCAATTTGGTTATACAAATAGAAAAGATTTGTCAATAACTATTGAAGAAGCTGCTCAACGGGCGGGTTTGTTTAGAGATTTAGAGGAACGTATTGAAGGGAATCGTAAGTTTGATAACCTAGAAGAAGGTGGTACCGATGTATCTGGAGGACAACGACAACGAATTTCTTTGGCTCGTGCATTCTTTAAAGATGCTCCCTACTTGCTTTTAGATGATGCTTTCTCTGCTTTAGATGCTCATAGTTTATGTCATATCTTAGACACACTGCGATCTAATACAGAACAAACTATTATATGCATTTCACAGCGTCTAGAGGCCTTAGAAGATGCAGATTGTATTTATGTGTTCCACGAAGGTCATATCGTTGAATCTGGTACGCATTCAGAATTATTACAACAAAAAGGTATGTATCATCAGTTGGTGATGTTGCAAAAGCGAGGAGATAGCCATGAGAACTAAACAAAAAACAGATTATCATGTGCTATTACAATTGTGCACATTTATAAAACCGTATATGGCCTATATGTGTCTTGGCGTTTGTATGTTGCTGTTAGTGCTCGGTGTACAACTAGTACGACCAGTTATTATGAAAGAATTTATCGATGTTGGTGTGGCAACTAAAGATATGGGGCTCATAACGAATTATGCAGTGACTTATATTGGATTAATTTTGTTTGGAATGATTGCATTAGGTGTTGAAAACTATGCTTTGCAAAGTTTTGGACAACGTATCATCTATGATATTAGAAATAAAATTTTTGAAAATATATTAACTATGAGTCCTAGAGAGTTTACGGCATATCCTGTAGGAAATTTAGTGACACGAGTTACCAACGATACAGAATCGATTCGCACCTTATATACAGAGGTACTAGTAAAAATAAGTAGTAGTATCCTTCAGATTATTGGCATTTTAGTGTTTATGTTTCTTATAGATACTACATTGGCTACCATAGTGTTACTATTAGTGCCTGTATTTACAGGCGTTATCTTTATCTATCGTAAGTATGCTAGAAAAGCTTTCAGAGGTGTTCGTAGTAAAGTGGCTGCATCCAATGCATCCGTACAAGAAATGTTAAATGCTATTTTGATGATTAAAACCTATGTAGGTGAAATTATCATGGAAAAAAGCTACGATAAGGTAAGTCGAGAGTTTCTAGAGGCAGGCTTATTTGAGGTAAAAACATTTGCTATATTTAGACCTATCGTAGATGGATTATTCTTTGTGGCTCTAATTGCTATTTTTACTGTGACTGGATATTTTGATTCTATTACAGAGGCAGGCACTGTATTTGCATTTTTACAATATATTAATCGAATTTTTGAACCTATTAAAGAAATTGCTGAAAAATATGGTAACTTACAGTCTGCCTTAGCAGGAGCCGAACGTATTTTACCTATGTTGGAAAGTGAAACTAAGCAGGTACAAAAGAATATTGTGATACCAAAAGAATTTTCTGCGATTCATTCTATCGAGTTTGATCATGTCTATTTTTCTTATGATGGAACAGAAAATTACGTATTGAAAGATATTAATTGGTCCTTACAGGAGGGGGGATTCTTAGGAATAGCAGGTCCATCCGGTGGCGGTAAGTCTACAATGATGCAATTATTACTTGGTTTTGAGCAGCCTACCAAAGGGTGTATTCGTATAAATGGACATGATTTAAGCACGTTGGATCCAAGAATCATACGTCAATCTATGGGCTATGTATTCCAAGACTCCCATTTGTTTAAAGGGTCTATTGAAGAGAATATTTCCTTATTTGATAGTTCTATTACAGAAGACATGGTAAAAGATGCTGCTAAACGGGCTCATTTGGATAGTTCCGTACAGCGATTGGAAGAGGGATATCAAACACCTGTGGGGTATTTAGGTTCCTTACTTTCACAGGGGCAACGTCAATTATTGTCCTTAGCTAGAACCTTGGTACAGAATAAATCATTATTAGTATTCGATGAAGCTACTTCCAATATAGATAGTCACACAGAAGAATTATTGCAACAATCGATTGCAGATATGAAAGGTGATAAAACGATGATTGCCATAGCACATCGTTTGTCAACGTTACGTGATGCTACAAAAATTATTGTCATATCGGATGGTGAAATTGTAGAACAAGGTACCTTAGAGGAAGTGCTAGGCCAAAAAGGTTTGTTTTATCAATTATGGAATGCATAAAGAAAGGGTAATATGGAAGATATTATTTCACGAGATAATAAAAAAATTAAGCACATTGTACAATTATATAAACGAAAATATCGTACTACGCATCAGGAATTTGTAGCTGAAGGATATCGTACTGTAATGGATATGCTGCCTACTGGTACAGTACGGTATGTCATTGTCAACATAGAATCCATAAAACAGGAACAGTTAGAGCCATTGCTATCCTTATGTGACATCTATGACGTCCAGGTATTTTCCATTTCAGATAACCTATGGAAAGGGATTGAAACAACAGTTCATGGACAAGGGATAATTGCTGTAGTATGTCAAAAAGTACATCGACTAGAAGATTTTCGTGTAAAAGAGAATGGTCTATATGTACTCATTGATGGAGTACAAGATCCAGGCAATTTAGGAACTTTAATACGAACTGCTGTTGGTGCTGGTGTAAGAGCTATGTTTTTAACATCTAATACGGTAGATATATACAATGAAAAAACAGTGCGTAGTACTATGAGCGGATTGTGTAAATTACCGATTTATACAAATGTCACACAAGATAGTGTAGTAAAGCTTATAGAACAGCAAGGAATCAAATTGTATGGAACTGTTTTAGAAGATAGTGTTAACTATGGAGAACCAAGCTATGAAGGGGCCACTATGATTGCTCTAGGAAATGAGGCAAATGGTATTTCAGAGGATATATTACAGTTGGTTACACAGCGAATTTCTATCCCTATGTATGGTCCTATGGAATCTCTGAATGTTGCCATAGCTGGAGCTTTGTGCATGTATAAAGTACAAGAAAGAAAACTTTGTCTATCCAAATAGCAATAATTTTGGTAGAATAAGAATACAATTATCCATTTAGTGCGTACAGGAAGGTAACTATGAAACGTCTAATTGTGAATGCAGATGACTTTGGTTTACATCCTCTTATTAATGAAGGAATCCTAGAAAGTCATCAACAAGGAATAGTAACAAGTACGTCTTTATTGGCATCTGGAGACTATTTTGAGGATGCCTTATCATTAGCTAAGACAACGCCCACACTAGGCGTGGGATTGCATATTTGCTTGGTCGGTGGTCTTTCACCTGTTTGTGATCCTAAAGAAATTCCAAGTCTGTTGATAGATGGTAAATTTCCTATGACACACACGGAATTTATAAAACGCCTTTTTAAAGGACAAGTAAAAGGTTCTGAATTGCGAAAAGAAATTGAAGCACAATTTCAAAAAGTAATGTCTACAGGATTACCTATAACACATGTAGATGGACATCAACATATGCATGTACTACCACAAGTGTTGTCTATAGTGGCAGAACAAATGAAGCGCTATGGTTTAACTAAGATTCGAATGCCCGATGAAACTCCATTTTTAATGAATGGTGTGTCTTCACTAGGTCGTTGGATTGGTAAAGTAGGACTAACGGTTATCACACAACAAGCCTACACTACATCTCGTGATTTTGGATTTTCATCGCCCCTATATTTTTGGGGTATGATGAATGGTGGTCAATTGAGGGAAGAATCTTTGTTAGCAATTTTAAAAAAAGTTGCTAAGAAACAAGGGGTCCATGAAATTATGACACATCCTGGTAAAGATAATCATACACTGCAATCCTTGTATGATTGGGGATATCATTGGGATGAGGAACGAGCGGCTATGACATCGGCTAGAGTAAAAGAATATATCGCTACTCATGATATTAGCCTCATCCATTATGGACAATGGACTGAAGGAGCCCATTCATGAGCACCATGGTAAAGCGAGGAATCTTCATTGGATTGTTGCTCTTGTTTGTGTCAGGGATAACAATTTATTTTACAATTGATTTAGATTCATTGGCTACGCTAGGTACATTTAATCTTACATCTTTATTGTTGGCCATAGTAGCACTTGCTTTAGGTATGTACTTTGATGGATTGCGCCTGCAACGATTAGTACATATGGGTGGATATAATTTATCCTTGATTGCCATTCTACGAGTTATTTTTGGTAATTATTTTATGGCCATGCTCACACCTGGTGCTAGTGGTGGTGCGGTGGCACAGGCTTTAATTTTACGGTCCTATCATGTACCTATTGGCACTGCCGCTCCGATCGTATTAGTGCGAACCGTATTTTCCATATTATTTCTAATTGTTATGTTACCGATTATATTGGTAACGGAACCAATCGAAGTACCATATATAACTAATACACAATTATTAGGTATATCGATTTTTGTTGTGATTTCAACATTTATGGGAATGTATTTACTACAAACGCGACTCATGAAACGCTTGGTAACTTGGATATGTAAGATGATGAAGAAAGGAAACCCGAAAGGTTGGCTCATTAAGTTGGATGAATTTAATAGGGGACTTAGTTTATTATATGCAAACCCTATGCAATCTTTTATCGTTTTTATTGAGTCTGCATTGAGCTTATTATTCTTATATGCGATAGCGCCAGCTTTGATGTATGCGTTTACTTCAGATATTAGCATTGTTGAAATTTTAAATCGTATGATTTTATTAAATTTAATTTTATATTTTGCACCCACACCAGGTGGAGCAGGAGTTGCTGAAGGATTATTTGTGTATTTATTCGCCTCCTTTGTACCAATTGGAACGGTGGGGCTAGTTGCAGTGGCGTGGCGGATTGTTGCAGAATATGTTCCATTTTTTATCGGCATGTATTCCGTATTTACTCTATATGGACAACACATGGCAAGTTCCGTTTCCACTAGTAGTGAAGAGGTGTAGTTATGGCTGTGAAAGGCAAAAAAGACAAATTTTATTTAGTGAATGAAGTAATCTTACCAGAAGCGATTAAAAAAACAATTAAAGTAAAATCTATTTTACAACTAGGAGAGGCTAAAACAATTAATGAAGCTGTTGAAAAAATGGACTTAAGTCGTTCTGCCTATTATAAATACAAAGATTATGTATTTCCATTTTATGAACTTTCACAAGGTAAAATTGTGTCAATTAACGCACTGATCTCTAATGAGTCTGGTATGTTATCTAATATCTTACGGATTATTGCAGATTATAATGGCAGTGTGTTAACAATTAATCAGAATTTACCGCTACAAGGTGTAGCACATGTGAATATTTCCTTTGAAACGAAGGAATTGACATTACCAGTAGAAGATGTTTTGCACGAAGTACGACAATTAGAGGGTGTTATTAAGGTGGAACTAATTGGTCAAGCCTAGTGCCTAAGGAGATTTAGAATGAAGCAAGGCGTAAAGATTGCCCTCTTGGGTTTTGGTACTGTTGGACAGGGTACAGTTGAACTATTGACTAAAAATTTAGATGTCATACAAAATCGTATTAGTGTACCAGTAATAGTAGATAAAATTTATGTGAGAAATCCAGATAAATATAGTCATGTTGCACTACCTGCAACAGCTACGTTTGTAACAGACTATAAAGAAATTTTACAGGATTCATCTATAGATATTGTAGTCGAAGTAATGGGTGGTACTACCTTTGCCCGCACTTGTATTGAAGAAGCCATTATTGCTGGAAAACATGTGGTGACTGCTAATAAAGATTTATTAGCGGAAGCTGGTCCCTATTTAATGGAGCTAGCTACAAAGCATCATGTGGACTTACGCTTCGAAGCGAGTGTGGCAGGAGCGATTCCAATCATCCGCGCCTTATATGATTCCTTTGGCAGTAATCAAATTACAGAAATTATGGGTATTTTAAATGGTACTACTAACTTTATTTTATCTAAGATGAGTGAAGATGGATTAGGCTATGAAGAAGTCCTAAAAGAAGCACAAGACCTTGGCTATGCAGAAGCAGATCCAACATCGGATGTAGAAGGCTATGATGCTGCACGTAAATTAGCTATCTTAGGGTCTATCGCCTTTAATAAACGTATCTTCTTTGAAGATGTAAGTTGTGAAGGGATTACGCAAATTGATGCTAGTGATATCCAATTTGGTAAAGAGTTTGGCTATACTATTAAGTTATTAGGCATTGCAAGAGAAACGAAAAAAGGTTTGTCTTTAAATGTACATCCTGCCTTTATTGCCAATACACATCCATTAGCCTCTGTACGGGGTTCTTTTAATGCTGTGTTCTTACGTGGCAACGGTTTTGATGAGGCTATGTTCTACGGGCGTGGAGCTGGTAGTTTACCAACAGGCAGTTCTATCGTGAGTGACGTCATGGAAGTAGCTCGTAATGTTGTGCAAGGCAAAACAGGGGAAATGAAGCAGTTCTATTATCCGCAAAAAACAATGTATAGTTCTAGCAAAATTGAATCTGCTTACTACATTCGTATGACAGTGGATAACTCTACAGGTGTATTGGCGAAAGTAGCCACAAAGCTAGCGGAGCAACGCATTTCGGCTCATTCTGTGATCCAGCGCAAAGCAGATAACGATACTGCCACATTAGCCATTATTACGTCTAAATGTCCTCATGCGTATATTCAAAATCTAATTGATTCTTTCAACCACTTACGGGTCGTTAGAGAAGTGGGTAGTGTGATCCGCATCATGGTTGAATAAAGGAGTTTTCATGAAATCTATTACGGTACAAGTACCGGCTACGAGTGCCAATTGCGGTCCAGGATTTGATTGTCTAGGAGTAGCATTAAATTTATATAATGTATTTACTTTTGAACCTGATAAAGAAGCTACATCTAATACATATACTTTTGAAGGTTTTGGTGCTGATTTATTGGAAAAAGAGGATCATAGCCAAAATCTAGTGGGTATTGCTATGGAGCGAGTATTTAAAGAGGTGAATACTACACCTATATACGGACGTATTCATTCTAATACACAAATTCCACCATCAAGAGGTCTTGGCAGTAGTTCTACTGCCATTGTGGGAGGGTTGCTATTAGCCAATGCCTATTTACAAGAACCTTTAAATAAAGATCAATTATTGCTCATTGCCAATGATATGGAAGGGCATCCTGATAATGTAGCGCCGGCTATTATGGGAAATTTAGTCTGTGCTGTTGGTGGGAATGATACAGTATTCCATTCCCATATCGATGTACCAAGTAATTTAACCTTTGCTGTAGTGGTACCAGAAGTGATTGTAGAAACATCGTATGCGCGAAGCGTATTGCCAACGGAGTTAAGCTATAAAGAAGCTGTTGCCAATGTAGGATTTGCCACATTATTTGTAGGATCCATGATACAAAATAGGATGGATAATTTATCTGTAGCATTACAGGATTATCTACATGTACCGTATCGTAAAACCTTGATTCCTTATTGTGATGATGTATTTACTGCAGCTAAGAATCATGGGGCCTATGGGTCTACTATTAGTGGTTCAGGTTCTACCTTAATTGCCTATTGCTCTCCAGAACATGCAGTGACAGTGGCAGATGCTATGAGTTCTGTCTTTATGAATCACGACATTGATTGTCGTCGCTTTGTGCTTCATGCAGACCGTGAAGGTGCTAAAGTTGTGAAAATTAAATATGAGTAGAACACTTCATGATTCTTTTAAACTGTATATGATATAATTAAGTATATATATTCTATAATATATCTAAGTAGGAGGAATACATGAACAATATAAAAACAGCAGCCTTGTTGGCATTATTATCAGGATTATTGATGGTGATCGGTCAAATGGTCGGAGGTCACTCAGGAATGATACTGATGTTTATTATTTCCTTAGGTATCAACTTCTATACCTATTGGAATAGTGCATCTATGGTACTACGTGCGTATGATGCAAAAGAAATTAACGAGCAAAACAATCCTACCATCTTTAATATTGTAAAAAAACTAGTTCATAATGCAGGGTTACCGATGCCAAAGGTGTATATTATTGAATCGGAAGTACCTAATGCATTTGCTACAGGTCGCAACCCAGAACATGCAGCAGTGGCTGTGACAACAGGTATTATGAACTTATTAACAGATGATGAAATTGAAGGTGTACTAGCTCATGAACTCTCTCATGTGAAACATAGAGATACATTAATTAGTACTATTGCAGCCAGTATGGCAGGATTTATTGCTATGGTGGCGAATATGTTACAATGGGCAGCTATTTTTGGAGGCCGTGATGATGAGGAGAATTCTAATCCTTTAGCATTACTTGGCACTATTATTTTAGCCCCATTGGCAGCTAGCTTAATTCAAATGGCTATTTCACGTTCTCGTGAATATTTAGCAGATGAAGAAGGGGCGATGATGAGTCGAAAGCCATTATCCTTAGCATCCGCATTAGCCAAAATTGAGCATTATGCTAAATTTGGTGTGCTTCCTGGTCAAAGCGAAAGCCGCGTATCATCTACAGCACACATGTTTATCATTAATCCTTTAAGTGGAATTTCTTCTACTATGACTCAATTATTTAGCACGCATCCATCTACAGAAAGTCGTATTCAACGTTTGCGTGAGATAGCGAGTCGCATATAAAGGGAGCAATGCATATCTTATGTTACAGAGATCGTAAGGTTTCTAGTTGTTAAGGAGGTATACTATGGCGAAAGTGTACACGAAAACAGGCGATGCAGGTTCTACTGGTTTATATACTGGTGAACGTGTAAGTAAAGCATCTCAACGTGTTTGTACGTATGGAACAATTGACGAGGCACAAGCCTTTCTTGGAGTAGCTCGAGCGTACTCTGACAAAAAGGTAGTACAAGACACATTATTGCAGCTTGAGAAAGAACTATGGATGATTATGGCTGATATCTCTAGTTTGGGACAAGAAGCTACTATTACAGATGAGCACGTGACTAATTTAGAACAGATCATCGACAAATTTGATGAACAATTAGAGCCCCTATCTAAATTTATTTTACCTGGTGATAGCAAAACATCTAGTTTCTTGCACTTAGGTCGTACTATCGTTCGCCGTGCAGAACGAGACCTATGGAAGTTAGGAGAAACAGAAGAGATTCATATGTCGAATCTTCGTTATTTAAATCGTTTATCCGACTTGCTATTTATCTTAGCGCGCGTAGAAGATGAAGTGAAATAGTATACGATATAAAAGGAGGTACTCCATGTTGGGTACCTCCTTTTAGTATCTCTTAGATTATTTCTATCAAATCTTCTTGGATGTGCTATAATACTATGTATGTAGTTACTGTGATTAATGTTGTACTTCTTGTACATCTACAGTTTTGTTTAGCACATCTTCAGGGCTTGGATAGAAGAAATATATCTGATCGATTTCATTTTTAAATTTTTCTCGGATGTGAACGGATAATAAAGTTTCAAACTGAATAATATCTTCCGATTCCATCACAGCGTCTTCTACTAATACAAATAACTGTGGATCTGCTTTTGGTGCATTAGGTGGTAAACGATCTGGTGAAAGTGGAACATTTACGATAATGCGTACAGAGGCTACATAAATTCCATTTTGATCTTTTATGGCTGCACGATAGGTATTTTCCCATAGAGTGGCCATTAATTGGATGTCTAAATTTAATAATTCCATAGTTGTCTCCTTTATAATGAACGTATAGTACATATGATAACTGATAAAGGGCAACTTTGTATAGGTATACTATGAAAAATCGTATCATATTTTGTACAGGTGGTGCCCGTAGTGGCAAAAGTGAGTTTGCAGAAACACTAGCTTTATCTAAAGAAGGACAAAAAGGATATATTGCTACAGGGCAAGCTTATGACGAAGAGATGAAGTATCGTATTCATTTACATCAAGAACGACGGAAAATGATTTGGAACAATTATGAAATTCCTTGTGCCATAAGTAAAGAGATTCAAAACATATTAGATGAATGTTCTGTGGTATTAGTAGATTGCTTAACGATGTGGACTACTAATCTATTATTAGAAAATGGTGAATTTACATCTCAGGAAGATATAAATTGTCGTGAAAGAGCTATACTTTCAGAAGTACAAGCTGTACTTGATGTGATTCGATCCTACAAGGGAAACAATGAAAAGACGGTTATTTTTGTGACCAATGAAATTGGCTTAGGTATTGTTCCAGAAAATAAATTAGCTCGTATTTTTAGAGATATTATGGGACGTGTCAATCGAATGGTAGCAGCAGAGGCTGATGAATCATATATGACAATCAGTGGTATGACGATAGATATAAAAGCATTGGAGGTAAGCAACCATGGCTAAAAAAATTATGTTTCAAGGTACCAGTTCTAATGTAGGTAAAAGTATTTTAGCTACAGCAATGTGTCGCATTTTACATAATAAGGGATATAAAACAGTACCTTTTAAAGCACAAAATATGGCGTTAAATTCCTATGTTACCAAAGCAGGGGATGAAATTGGGCGAGCCCAAGTAGCGCAAGCGGAAGCGGCAGGTCTAGAGCCTATTGTACAAATGAATCCCGTCTTATTAAAACCTACAGGCAATCAGTCCTCTCAAGTTGTGTTAATGGGCAAACCGGTAGGTGTGTATAGCGCTAGAGAATATCATACAAAATACTCCTTAACAGCCTTAGATAAAGTAAAAGAAAGTTTACAATATCTTGATGAAAATTTTGATATGATTGTCATTGAAGGTGCCGGTAGCCCTGCGGAAGTCAATTTAAAAGCTAATGATATTGTAAACATGCGTGTTGCCAAGTTAGCAAAGGCTCCTGTAATGCTTATTGCAGATATTGATCGTGGTGGTGCTATCGCATCTGTAATAGGTACTTTAGAATTATTAGAACCAGATGAAAGAGATCTAGTAAAAGGTATTATCATTAATAAATTCAGAGGTGATGTCACATTATTACAACCTGCATTGGATTTTATTGAAGAAAAAACAGGTAAAAAAGTAGTAGGTGTAGTACCGGCGATAGAAAACCTTGATATTGATGAAGAAGATTCTGTAGCATTAGAAAGTAAATATAGAGGTGTATCTAAGGAGATTACGATTGCGGTCATGCAAACTCCTAAAATTTCTAACTTTACAGACTTTGATGCTCTTGCCTATGAACCAGATGTATCTGTTCGTTTTGTGAAACAAGGGGAGCCAATTGGCCATCCAGATATGGTAATTTTACCAGGCTCTAAAAATACATTAGCTGACTTATCGTACTTGCAGGAGCATGGCTATGATAAAGATATCTATGACTTAGCAAATGCTGGGGTACCTGTATTGGGGATCTGCGGTGGTAATCAAATGCTGGGAGAAATGCTTTATGATCCAGAAGGGATTGAAGGGGATATTCCTGAATTAAAAGGCTTAGGTTTGCTTCCAACAGCTACTACTATGAAAACTGAAAAATTAACACATCAAGTTTGTTTTGATGTAAAGGATTTATCTTTCTTAGGTACTAATTATAGTGGTGAAAATCTTGTAGGCTATGAAATCCATATGGGAGATACACAGCCAGTAGGACCGGGAAAACGTTGTTTCCATATTCAAAAGCGTAGTGATAATAAGGTAGATGTGATCGATGGTTTTGTCACTAGAAATGGTCAAGTGATGGGCACATATATTCACGGCATTTTAGATAATGATGGATTACGTCGCTCAATCTTGAATGCATTGCGTACAAAAAAAGGATTAGAGCCATTAGATATTGTATTCCGCTACTTTGAACATAAAGAATCTGCCTATAATCGATTAGCTAAGATTGTAGAAGAACATTTAGATATGGAATATATTCAATCATTATGGGAGCAAGACTAATGGAATGGTTTATACACCATCTTCAGTATTTTATTCCTTTAGGGGCACTTTTGTTAGATACTTTAGTGGGTGACCCTAGAAGTAAATACCATCCTGTTGTTTTAATTGGTAATTGTATTTCTTTCTATGAACATCTATTGTATAAAAAGAATACTATCGCAAAGAATCAAATACTATTAGGGATATCTACTGTATTACTAGTCTTAATGACTGTGATGCTCATTGTTACAGGGCTCCTATTTATAGGAGGGACCATACATCCAATCGGCTATTTCATAGTATCTTTATTGTGCCTATATATTGCCATTAGCCCTCGCTGTTTGGCAGAGGCAGGCATAGAAATTGCTAATTTGTTAAGAAAACAAGATATATCTGAAGCACGCCGTAAAGTGGGATGGATTGTAGGTCGTAAAACTAGTGAACTTGATGAAAGTGAAATTACTCGAGCTACTATTGAAACAGTAGCGGAAAATACAGTAGATGGCATTATTTCCCCTCTATTTTGGTTTGTCTTATTAGGTCCATGGGGAGCTATTGGATACCGAGCTATTAATACGATGGACTCCATGTTAGGCTATAAAAATGAGCGCTATTTATACTTTGGTCGTTTTGCAGCCCGCTTAGATGATGTAGTTAATTATATTCCTGCACGTATTACTTGTGTTTTATTTGTGATAGCTTCTTTTCTCTGTGGCAAAGATTGGAAACATGCCATCCGTATAGCCACTCGTGATGCGCATAAACATCCTAGTCCTAATGGGGGCTATGCAGAGGCTCCCGTAGCAGGGGCTTTACATATTCGGTTAGGTGGACAAAATGTGTATCATGACAAAGTCACCTTTCGGGCCTATATGGGAGACCCTATAACATCTATGGTAGGGAAACACATTTATCAAACTATATATTTGATGTATACTGTTTCTATCTTGGGTGTTGCGTTAACAATGGTCAGTACATATGTAATTAATCAATGGTAGGTGGAACATGAAAGGATTTTTTGTTGGACTTCAATTTTTAACACGCTTAAAAATTGTAAACCAAACAGAGTGGAAAGTAGAAGACTTTGGCGCATCCGTTACCTATTTTCCTTTAGTAGGACTTGTCATTGGCGCCTTTATGTGGGCTTTGTACGCCTTGGCAAATCCCTATCTTCCTGTGTCACTGTTGATGCTCATCTTAGTAATCTTTGAATTTCTATTTACTGGTGGACTTCATGCAGATGGATTTATGGATACCTGCGATGGCTTATTTTCAGGGCGCGATCGAGAACGTAAATTAGAGATTATGAAAGATAGCCGAGTAGGGAGTAATGGGGTAGTAGGTTTTGTATTTCTAACACTCTTAAAGTGGCAATTACTAGTGAATCTACCGACTGTAGTGGTACCTATAGTTCTGATAAGTATGCCCATATTGAGTCGCTATACGATGGTCATTAGTATTCAAAAGTTTCCCTATGCAAGACCAGAAGGAATCGGTAAATTTTTTGCTGCTAATGCCCCTAAGTATGCCACATCGGTAGCAACGGTATTGGCATTATTACCATTGTTCTTCTATGAATGGTTGTATGCGTATCTATATATCATTGCTTTAACAGTGAATCTTATCATTAACTCCTATGTGACAAAACATTTAGGAGGGACTACAGGGGACACATATGGATTTGTATGTGAATTATCAGAAATTTTTATCATTTTAGGCGCAATTATTGTAAGTGTTATATAAATGAAAGGAGGAAGTAGAGTTGGCATTTTATGTAAGAACGCCAGGCACTTGTGGAGAATTTATTCAAGGCTCCATTAAAGGGCAACGATTTCTAGTAACCTGTCCTATTAATCGGTATTCCTATGCTATTGGTGATGTACAATATCCACTTCCTCTTTCATCGATTTCTTTACAGTCAAAGGCCTATCAAGCTTACATCACGGTATTGGATACATTAGGAATCGATCGATCTACGGCGAAGCCCGTATACTTACATTCCGATATTTTACAAGGCAAAGGATTGGCCTCTAGTAGCGCCGATATTAGTGTAGTCGCTGTGGCTACAGCAAAAAGTCATGGCTACGATCTTTCTATGGAGCAATTGGCATCAATCTGCTTATCAATCGAACCTACAGATGCTCCCTTTTACCCTGGTATTGTTCAGTTCGATTATCTAAATGGTACATGTTGTGAATTATTAGGCACATGTCCCCCCATCCGAATCGTCATGTTTGATGAAGGTGGTACGATTGATACGGTACAATTTAACCATCAGCAAAATTTAGATGTTTTAATTGATGAAAAAGAAGAGTTGATGGTAGAAGCTTTAGCAAAATTTAAAGAAGGTATACATAAGCATAATGTGAAACTTATTGGTGAAGCCTCTACCATTAGTTCTTTCGGCAATCAACGTATTTTGCAAAAGGCAAACTTATATGCATTACATCAAATTGGAGTGGAGTGTAATGCTATAGGAACGATTATTGCCCATAGTGGAACCGTACTGGGCTTGCTATTTCCCCCGGACTCACCAAGTATTGTACACTGCTTGCAACGAGTAAAACAGGAATTGCCAAATCTTACCTTCATAGATATAGTGGAAACTACAAATGAAGGAATTACTTTCATGGAACGATAAAGGAGCTTATGATGGTGAAAACAATGAATGTACATGGTGGCAATGTACATAAAGCGAGCCGACAGTTACGTACTTCTTTAGATCAGATTTTGGATTTTAGTGCCAATATCAACCCCTTGGGAATGAGTGCCAAGGGGATGGATGCTATGAATGAGGCATTTCAACATGTGATACATTATCCAGATCCAGATATGACGAACCTTTTTGCTATCACATCCGAATTGTGGAATATGCCAAAAGAATGCATTGCTTTTGGTAATGGCGCAGCTGAATTAATCTATGCCATATGCCGATTGCCCGAAATAGAAGCTGTGTATGTACCCGCTCCTGGATTTTCAGAGTATAGCCATGGTGCTCATTCATGTGGCCTACCCGTTATAGAATATGAATTACAATTTGATGCGGACGTATTCTCTTTTTCGTATCCGTTGGAACAAATGCTATATGATTTAAGTCAGACCCAAAATTATTTGGTGTTTATTGGTAACCCCAATAATCCTTGTGGAACTTTATGGAAACATCGAAGTGGCGAACTATTTGAAGTTTGTAAGAAAAATGGTCACTATTTAGTATTTGATGAGTCATTTGTTGATTTTTTAGGGGATGACTATTCTATGCGAAACTATGTAAAAGAGTATGACAATGTGATTGTTGTACATTCTTTAACTAAGTTTTACGCAGTTCCTGGTTTACGGATTGGGGCGATGATGGCAAACCCTATGATTATACAATTTATCAAAGATCATATTCCTGCTTGGTCTGTAAACCATATAGCTCAAATATACAGCGAAGAGGCTCTACAAGATATAGATTATGTACAAAAGACTCGTAGAGTACTAAAAACAGAAAAAGAATGGTTATACCATGAACTTACAAAGATAGAACCGTTACGATGTATTGAACCATCTGTGAATTATATTCTTTGTCACCTACATGAGCAGTATTCTTTAGAAGATATGATTCAGCACTTGTATCATCAATCTATATTAATTAGAGACTGCTCTCACTATACTGGGCTAGGCCCCAATTGGTTTCGTATGGCTGTCAAAACAAGAGAGCAAAACGAACAATTATTACAAGCTTTACGAGCATATTTTATATTACAATAGGAGATACTATGATACAAATATACTTTGTTCGCCATGGTGAAACGGATTGGAACCATCTTGGGAAGCACCAAGGGTTCAGCGATATACCTTTAAATGAAAAAGGGATGGCCCAAGCTGTGGATGTTGGGGATGCATTACGAGATGTTCATTTTGATAGAGCTCTCGTTTCCGACCTAGTACGAGCTAGGGTTACGGCTGAAGAAATTCTAAAAGGTCGATATATTCCTACCACTTTTACAGAAGGATTACGAGAAATTAACTTTGGAGACTGGGAAAGCTTAACATATTCTGAAATTAATGAACGCTGGCCTGGCCAAATCGAAGCCATTTATGAAGATCCGTCAGAGAAACCAATTCCTAATGGGGAGACAGTAGAAATGGTGCAGGAACGTGCCTATACTCGTTTATTAGAAGAACTGGCGTGTATGGAGGATGGTGAACGGTTATTGGTGGTTTGTCACGGAGGAACCATCCGCATATTATTATGTGCATTAACAGGTATTCCATTGAACTGTTTATGGCGGTTAGCACAGGGGAATACAGCTGTTAGTGTGGTGGATTTCTGGGGTGACCAATCTCCTTATAATCGTATTTGTATATTAAATGATACATCGCATACTCATGTGAGAGAAGGTGGTTACGGTGAGGATTGATAAATTTTTAGCCCATAAGGCTTTTGGTACAAGAAAAGAAGTACATGATTTAATCAAACAGGGTCTTGTAAAGGTAAATAACACTATTATTAAGAAGAAGGATATTCATATCAATCCTGATATAGATGTGGTTACGGTTCAAGATCAAGTTGTACAAGCACAATTAGAATATTATATTAAATTTCATAAACCAGCTGGATATGTAACAGCTGTAGAAGATTCTACAGATCCTACTATTATGGAGTTACTTCCTGAAGAGTTTCAAACTTTAAAAGTATTTCCTGTGGGACGACTTGATAAAGATACAGAAGGGTTGTTATTATTAACGAATGATGGTCCTTGGGCTCATAAAATTATTCATGGCAAAAAAAATATTGGTAAAACTTACTATGTTGAATATAGTGGCACATTGTCCGAGGAAGGTATTCGTCGCATCCAAGAAGGTATGGTGTTAGGGGATGGGACAGAATGTAAACCAGCACAATTAACTTTACACAACGATGAAAGTGTGATGAATGAGTCGGGTGAACTTATTCACTCCTGTGAGTTGACGATTTACGAAGGAAAATATCATCAAGTGAAACGTATGATCGGTGCCTGTGGTGGGATGGTAACGTACTTACAACGCATTGCTATCGATAGAATTGCCCTTGATTCTATTGAAGAAGTGGGCACATTCATAGATTTAACAGAAGAAGAAAAAGAAATTGTTTAATCGAATCTATTCAATTTGTCATAACTATGCATTATATGGTATCATTAGTTGATGCTTTTTAAGGAGGCGAGACGATGAATGGATTAGTCGCTTTGCAAGCATTCCTAACAGAAGAAACATATGGAGGAGCCATCCTCATTAGTCCTATCAACTTACATTACTTTGCAGGATTTACAGGGACCACTGGAGTGGCATTTGTAACCCCTGACAAAGCCTATATGATAACGGACAGTCGTTATACAGAACAGGCTAAAGAACAATGTGAAGGGTATGAGGTCATCCAATATACGGGGGATGTGTATGATACTATCAAGAGTATACTAGCTTCATACAACATTACGTTAACCACATGTTGCTTTGAAGGAAATTATATGAGTGTCGATGTATTTCAAGAAGTTTGTGATACATTAAACGAAACAGAATTTTTATCCTTTGACTTTGCTAGTCTTCGTATTGTAAAACGCGAAGATGAACTACAATGTTTGCGTCAAGCCTTTCGCATTGCTGATGAATCATTTGTAGCTATGTTGCCACAATTAAAAGTGGGGATGACAGAAAATGACGCTCGAATCATCTTAGAAACTGAAATGTTACAACGTGGTTCTAGAGAGCCATCGTTTACAACTATTGTAGCATCGGGCTATCGTTCTAGTATGCCTCATGGGGTAGCTAGTGATAAAGTGATGGAACGAGGCGATTTTGTTACCTTTGACTTTGGTGCTATGTATAGCGGATATCACTCTGATATGACACGAACCATTGTGTTAGGTAAGGCTAGTGATGAACAAAAGAAACTATATTCTATCGTACTAGAAGCACAAACTCGAGGTGTTGCTTTCATTAAAGAAGGCGTTACCGGCGCTGAAGTGGATGCAGTATGTAGAAATTATATTAAAGAACAAGGTTATGGCTCTAATTTTGGTCATGGTACAGGTCATGGTGTTGGTTTAGATATTCATGAGTTACCAATAGCATCACCTAGATCCAAAGATATATTAACAGAAAATATGGTAGTCACCGTGGAACCAGGTATTTATTTACCAGGACATATGGGATTGCGTATTGAAGATACAGTTATAGTTACTAAGGAGGGCTGTGAAATACTCACAAAAACTCCTAAAGATTTAATAGAACTAGATGTGTAATGGAGGGATTTACAATGATTTCCAGTAATGATTTTCGTCCAGGCGTAACTGTCGAACTTGACGGTAATGTATGGCAAGTAGTTGACTTTCAACATGTTAAACCAGGTAAAGGTGCGGCTTTCGTACGTGCTAAATTAAAAAACCTACAAACAGGTGCAGTAGTAGAGCGTACTTTCAATGCTGGTGAAAAAGTGCCAAAAGCTCATGTTGATCGTCGTCGTATGGCTTTCTTATATGAGTCCGATGGAGCATATACATTCATGGACAATGAAACATATGACCAAATTGAGTTAACAATTGACCAATTAGGGGACGCAAAAAACTTCTTATTAGAAAACATGGAAGTATCCATTATGTTCTTCCAAGGCATTGTTATCGGTATTGACTTACCTGTAGCTGTCGAGTTACGTGTAGTTGAAACTGACCCTGGTATCCGTGGCGATACTGCAACTGGTGGTAATAAACCTGCTACATTAGAAACAGGTTATGTTGTAAAAGTACCTTTATTCATCGAAGTAGATGATGTATTGCGTGTAGATACACGTACTGGACAATATATTGAACGTGCTTAAACCACAGAATTGATCTTTTAACAACTAGTATAGTATTGTAATTAAAAGCATTTGTTGGCCTGTGGTAGGACGACAAATGCTTTTTTTGGTAAATATATGGAAGATAATCGCTTTTTTGAAGGACTAATACAGTTCGATCATTCTGTTTATGAAATGATTGCAACCATGACAGCACTAGAAACGAAAGGTGTTGCGGGTATGAGCACAACCTTTGGAGATACGGTAAGTAGCTTATTTGGTAGAAAAAATGCCATGGAAGGTGTAAAAGTACAAGTTTTGGAAGATGGTTCATTACAAGTATCTCTACACATTGCAGTGTATTATGGATATCGTGTTCCAGATATAGCATTACGGTTACAAGAACGGGTGAAAAGTGCTCTTGTATCTATGGCAGATGCTACCGTGAATAGTGTTGATATTTATGTACAAGATATTATTTTTGAAAGTACCATATCATAGGGGATTTGTATGTCAGATCATTTAGAAATAGAAATTACAGATGCCGTTATTTTAGATGTCACTGCAAGAGTATTGTCATCCTTCGATGAAATCCACTCTATGAGTAAGCGTTTTTTTGATGGTGTTGTTGATGGTATCTCACAAAAATTAGGGCAAAAAAGTTGGCCTGGAATGAATGTAAAACATAAACGAGATAGCTTTGGAGAAGCTTTCATAGAAATTAATTTATATCTTCGTTTATATTGTGGATTTCATCCATTAGAAGTGGCACGACAAATACAACAACAAGTGCGGCAAGATTTACGAAATATGTTAGACTTATACCGTGTTCGTGTAGATGTACACATCGACGGTTTAGAAAGAAGGGAATCTAGTCATGAATCATCGTAGGTTAGCAAGAGTATTTGCATTTGAAACAATTTATGCAGATACCTTTTTAGGGGAAGTAGTTGAGGAGACAGTGTTAGATACCACTAACATGCAAGGGAAAGCCAATCAATTTGCAGAGCAATTAATTGTAGGTGTACGTAGTGAAATAGAACAATTAGATGCAGCTTTACAAGAATTTTCTCCTAAACGTAAAATGGAGCGGTTTCCTAAAGTAGAACTTACTATTTTGCGTATGGCAGCCTGGGAGTTATTACATCCACAAGAGGATACACCAGCTAAAATTGTCATCAATGAAGCTGTTCTATTAGCAAAAGAGTTTGGTGGAGAGACTTCCTATAAGTACATTAATGCTATTCTTCATAATTTAGCTAAATCGAGACAATAATATGGCCTATTATTTAGGAATAGATACAAGCTGTTATACTACATCTTGTGCTCTTGTTGATGAGGAAGGTAGATTAGTTCAGGAAGTTAGAAAGCTCCTAGAGGTACCGCAAGGGAAACGAGGGTTGCAACAGTCACAAATGGTATTTCAACATACTCGTGCTTTAGGTGAACTGATTCAGTCTTTACATTTGGATCAGCCCATTTCAGCCATCGGTGTCAGCGGTTTTCCAAGACGAGAAGAAGACTCCTATATGCCAGCATTCTTAGTAGGTCTTAATACAGCAAAATCACTGGGACATTGTTTACAAGTTCCTGTCCATGTATATTCTCATCAAGAGAATCATATATGGGCAGCCTTGCGTGAAATTGGTGAAATTCCAGAAGGGCCCTTTTTAAGTTTGCACCTTTCAGGAGGAACCACGGAATTTGTTCTTTGTGAACGCATTTATAAAAGTGGTTTTAAAGTGCAAATTGTTGGTGGCTCTGATGATATAGCAGGAGGCCAGTTAGTAGACCGACTAGGTGTTTTAATGGGATTACAATTTCCAGCGGGCCCAAGTATGGAAACATTGGGAAGGCGTATTAAATACAATGTAGACTCGGTACTCCCTGTATCAGTAAAAGAATCTACCATCAGCTTTGGTGGGCCATATAGCGCTGGACAACGCTGGTGGGAATCATTACAACATAGGCCTATAGATTGGACTGATAGGGAATCATTTAGTACAGAAAAAAATGCGCAAATCTTGGCAGCCTCTGTGTTCCATTGTATTGGAAGTTCCTTAGAGAAAGCCTTATCTCATATTTTAACAAAATATAATATTACAACCTTAATTACTGCCGGTGGTGTCATGGCTAATACTTACTTACAAGATCGTCTAGTTCATTGGGGACACCATCATGATCTAGATGTATTATGTGTATCATCTAAATATAGTGCAGATAATGCCTCAGGTAATGCCTATGGAGCAAAGGTTGTTGAAGGAGAATAGAATGGATGCTTACTCCGTTGGAGAATTAAATAAAATTATTAAGCAAACCGTAGAGGGAGAATTTCTCTTAAAAAACTGTATTGTTGAAGGTGTTATCTCTAATGTAAAACGTCACAGTACAGGACATTATTATTTTTCTCTCATTGATGATACAGGCTCCATTGATATGGCTATGTGGCGTTCTAAAGTGCAACAACGTGGCTTGGAAGGTGCCCTTGAAAACGGTTTGTTAGTACAAGTACGAGGAAATATTAGTTTTTACGAAAAAACTGGTCGTTTAAGTTTTATTTGTGAAGACATTCGTATTGGTGCCAAAAGTGACTATCAAATTGCCTATGAAAAATTAAAACAAGAACTATATGCGTTAGGGTATTTTGACGAACGGCACAAACAACCTTTGCCACCTGTACCGAGTTGTATCGGCGTTGTTACGTCTGCATCGGGAGCAGTTATACATGATATTTTGCACGTAGCATCTCATCGCAATCCATTAGTGACATTTAAAGTGTTTAATGTACCTGTACAAGGACCCACTGCAGGCCCTATTATTGCTCGTGGTGTAGCTATGGCAGATGCTGATCCAGATGTAGATCTAATTATTGTTGGTCGTGGTGGTGGTTCTATGGAAGACTTATGGTGCTTTAACGATAGAGCTTTAATAGAAGCTATATTCCACTGTACAACACCGGTTGTATCTGCAGTGGGTCATGAAGTAGATTATACATTATGCGATTTTGTCGCAGATGTAAGAGGGGCTACTCCAAGTCATGCCGCTGAGCTAGCAATCTATCCACTGGTGGACCTACAAGAAGAAGTACAGCAAAAATTAGACTTTATTCACAATACAGTACAGTATCGTATTCAAAAAGAAAAACAACAGTTATTTTCTATTACAAATCGCAAGATTACTGTACCTGCCATGAACTTGGTGCATCAACAGAAAAATATATTACAACGCTTCGAACACCTATTACATAGTGCAATACAAAAGAAAACTCAAGATGAATCACGTAAGTTAGCCATATTAGCAACTCAATTAGATAATAAAAATCCATTGTCTAAGGTCATCAAGGGCTTTGCTAAAGTAGATGTTAATGGTGCTCCATTACAAACGATTCAAGATATACAACTTGGCGATACATTGGATATACATATTCAAGATGGTTCTGTGAAAGCAACTGTACAGGAGGTAACACAACGTGGCTAAATCTATTAAAAATTACGAAAAGAAATATACAGCCCTAGAAGAAGTAGTAAAAAAACTAGACGACGAAAGCTTATCTATGCATGAATTGTTAAAAACTTACAAGGAAGGATTAACTCTAGTTAAAGAATGTTCTGATTTATTGCAGCTTGTAGAAGAAGAAGTTGAACAAATAATTGAAACTGTACAAGTAGATACGAATTAGGAGACAAAGTACATTTTTTTAGGTATAATAGAGTTAGAATATTTATACAAAAAATTATTATCTTTCAAAGAATTGAGGATATTATGTTAAAAGAGTACTTGCAACAAAGTAAAGCAGACATTGAAAGTTATTTATCCTCTGTATTAGAATCACCTAATATGGAGTATGCTCGTTTATACGACAGCATGAAATATAGCTTATTGATGGGTGGCAAAAGAATTCGTCCAATTATTACAAAAGCTGTCATTGAATCTTTAGGTGGATCTTGGGAAGCTTATAAAGATGTAGTATGTGCTATTGAATTGATTCATACCTATTCTTTAATTCATGATGATCTACCAGCTATGGATAATGATGATTATCGTCGTGGAAAACTAACTAATCATCGTGTCTATGGTGATGGTATGGCTATTTTAGCTGGAGATGGATTATTAACCTATGCCTTTGAATTAGTTAGCAAACATACAACATTATCTGCAGAACAAGTAGTGCAGATCATTCATGTTTTAGCAAAAGGTGCAGGGCCTAGCGGAATGGTAGGTGGTCAAGCTTTTGATCTACAATCAGAAGGAAAATTCCTACCATTGGATGAATTAATAGTTCTACACAAAGGTAAAACAGGAGCATTATTTAGTGCCGCTGTTGAAATTGGCCTGATTATTATGGAGGCCACTACATCCGTAAGAGAGGCATATCTACGATATGCAGATCATTTAGGCTTATTATTCCAAATTACCGATGATATCTTAGATGTAGTAGGCACACAAGAAGAATTAGGGAAAACACCTGGCAGTGATGAACGTCAACATAAAGCAACCTATGTATCTATTCTAGGCTTAGATACCGCCAAAGAACGAGCCCAAGAGGTGGCTCATCTAGCCTTAACAGCATTGCACGATTCCAATCAAACATCACCTGTTCTTGAAGGTCTAGTCCAATATTTAATGGACCGCACACAGTAGGAGACACCTATGAGTCAAAAAGAACGTCTTGATATACTACTTGTGCAACGTGGTGTATTTGAAAGTAGAGAAAAAGCCAAGGCAGCTATTATGGCGGGACTTATTTTTTCAGGTACACAGCGATTGGATAAAGCTGGCACTAAAGTTTCAGTAGATGCACATTTGGAAGTAAAAGGTAATACCTTACCATATGTGAGCCGTGGTGGCTTAAAGTTGGAAAAAGCTATCGAGTTATATCCCATCGATCTAACGAATGCCGTTATGGTAGATATTGGTGCTTCCACAGGAGGGTTTACAGATTGTGCCTTACAACATGGGGCTGCCAAAGTATTCGCCATTGATGTAGGATATAATCAATTAGCCTGGAAATTACGGCAAGATCCTAGAGTCATTAACATGGAAAAACAAAATATTCGCACTGTTACACCGGTACAATTAGGAGAACTTAGTGATTTTATTTCTATTGATGTGGCGTTTATCTCTCTAGATAAGGTGCTTCCGGTAGCGACGACCCTATTGAAAGATACGGGCTCATTAGTAGCTTTAATTAAACCTCAGTTTGAGGCTGGTAAAGAACTAGTCGGTAAAGGTGGAATCGTACGTGAAAAATCCACACATAGATTGGTGTTAGATCGTATCTTACACATTGCTAAAGATTGTGGGTTATATTTACATGGACTAACCTATTCTCCCATTAAAGGAATGGAAGGAAATATTGAATTTTTAGGATATTTTACAAAACAAGTAGAGGGTTCCTTAGATATTACTGAAGGGCTTATTACAGCCACAGTAGAGGAGGCTCATCAATTATAGGAGGATCTATGAGAATCGGTTTCTTTCCTAATATGAAAAAAGAGAATATTCGAGATATTTTATCACAAGCAATTACCTATTGCCATAGATACGGCATAGAAGTTTATATGCCTAAAGAATTAGAACATCATGATGTATGTGCATTGGGGATAGAAAAGTCTCACTTATTACCAAGACCAGAAGTATTTGAACATTTAGATATGGCATTTAGCTTTGGTGGTGATGGTACGATTATTCAATTGGCACGTCAAATCTATCCTTATAATGTACCAATTTGTGGTATTAATTTAGGGGAATTAGGTTTTTTAAATCAAATAGAGCTTAATAATTTAGAAATGGCCATTGAAAGAATTAGTAAAGGCGATTATTATGTGGAAGAGCGCATTCATTTAGTGGGAACTTTGCATACTCCAGAAGGAGAACGCGTGCTGCGTCCTGCTATTAATGATATTGTGGTATCTCGCTCAGAACCAGGTAAAATGGCTCGTATCAATTTATCGATTAATGGTGGACATACACAAATGTATCCTGCTGATGGTTTAATTGTAGCGTGTTCCACTGGTTCTACAGGGTATAACTTATCTGCAGGGGGTCCTATTATGGCGCCAGATAATCGCTCGCTTATCGTAACACCGATTGCACCTCATTTATTGCAAGGTGTATCCTTGGTACTTAAAGAAAGTGCAAAGATAGATATTACGATGCCAGAGCGTCAGAAAAATCTGCATATTTCTGTAGATGGTACGTTTGATTACGAATTTAGTAATACTGATTCTCTACATATTGAAGCGCATCCACAATATTGTAAATATGTGCGATTTAAAGATCAAAAATTCTTTGCTACTTTGTTTAAAAAGTTGACAGCACGATCTAAGGAGGTTCTATGATTCCTCTACACCATAGTGTAGAATTTCAGCATCACTTATGGTTAGACGCCCTGGTTACAGCTAGAACTATTGTAGATATTACTTGTGGCAATGGACATGACACGATATATCTATTGTCACATTGTCATAAAAATTCTCATGTATATGCCATTGATATACAAGAAGTAGCGCTAACAAGGACGAAAGAAAAGCTTTTGAAAGAACTTCCGCAGGCTATGAAGCAAGTTGAATTGATATTGGGATCACATGATAGTGTTCTGGAAACACTTCCTGTATCTACTATCGATTTAATGGTAGCTAATTTAGGGTATTTACCGAATGCAGACCATCAAATTATGACCCAATCTACATCAACAATTAAAGCTGTATCAAAGGGATTGGCAAAACTTTCAGTACATGGTTTATGTACCATTGTAGCGTATCCTGGAACAGAAGCTGGTCGTAAAGAAGCAGAAGACCTAGAAGAATATATAGCGTCTATGAATCAAAAAGAGTTTCACTGTAGTACGTGGCGACCATTAAATCAAGCGAATCAACCACCTATTTTATATATTATTCGTCGGAGGAAATAATGAAACGTTTTCGTTATAATAAGATAAAAGAAATTATTCAAACTAAGGCTATTGAAACACAAGAAGAGTTAGCACAAGCTTTGGTAGAAGAAGGGATTACTGTTACACAAGCAACAGTATCACGTGATATTAAGGAATTAATGTTAATTAAAGTTCCTACAGGAGATGGACGCTATCGATATGCCTTATCTCCTGAAGAAAATATCATGTTATCTAGAACTCGCATCAATCGCTTGTTCCAAGATTCCATTTTGCGTATCGAGCACGTCTTAAATCAAGTAGTATTACATACTTTGCCAGGATCCGCACAATCTGTGGCATTTGCCATTGACCATGCAAAATGGCCCGAAGTAATAGGAACAATTGCAGGAGATGATACGATTCTATTAATTTGCAATTCTGTAGAAAGTGTAGAATTGGTATTAGAACGTATGCAAGACTTAATGAGGGATTAATATGCTAGTACGTATGGGGATTAAAAATTTTGCCCTCATCGAACATATGCAGTTAGAGTTTGCCAAGGGTATTACTATTTTTACTGGGGAAACAGGTTCAGGTAAGTCAATTTTGATGGATGCATTTTCCATTTTATTAGGGGAAAGAGCTAGTAATGAATTTATTCGTCATGAAAAGGACTCTTTTCTCATTGAAGGTGTTTTTGACATTACTGGAGATACCTCATTACAAGAACTGTTAGTCAATAAAAATATTTTAGTAGAAGAAGACACTTTAATTTTATCTAGAACTTTTAATCGAAACGGTAAATCACAAATTTTAGCTAATGACCAAGTGATTCCATTGAAGGCATTACGTGAAATCGGCACCTATTTAGCAGATATTCATGGTCAATATAGTAACCAACAGCTCTTATTACCGGAAACACATCATATCTATTTAGATTCGTATAATGATGATGCCACGAAGGCTTATGAAAATTACGTAACAGCCTATACTGAGTATGCCAGTGCAAAGCGACAATTAGAAACATTGCGTGAAGAGTCGGCACAAAGAATTCGTGAATTAGATATGTTGAGGTTTCAGATTGATGAAATTGAAGAAGCCCAATTACAAACTAATGAAGATACGGCTGTATCGAAAGAATTAGAAAGATTAGATAACTATGAGCATCTTCAATCTACAATTTCTAATTGTTATGATGGTATCTATGGGGGCAGAACTCCCCTGATTGATGGTTTAAATAGTGTTACTAATGAAGTGACTGATCTTGTAAAATATGATAAAGACATGGAAGAAATAGCTGAGTTATTGCGATCCGCCTATTATCAATTAGAAGAGGCTGCACAAGCGTTAGATAGATACCGTGATTCCATTAGCTATGACGAAGAGCGTTATTTTTACTTACAAGAGAGAGATACACTTATTTACAATTTAAAACGTAAATATGGAGACACTATTGAAAAAATATTAGCCTTTGAAGAAATGGCACAAATGCGATTAGAATTACTAGAATCAGAGGAAAGTGAAGAATCGCAGTTAGTGGAACGCGTGGAAACCTTACAAACACAAGCGGTACAAGCTTTAGAAAGGCTTACAAAAATACGTTATGCTCATCATAAAGAGATTACTGATGCCTTACAGCAAAACATAACTCAATTAGGTATGCCAAAGGCAAAGTTAGAATTTGTCATAGAAGGTACTGAGATTTTATCTCCTTTGGGAGCGAGCCGGATAGAGCTATTGTTTTCTGCCAATGCAGGGGAAGCTTTATTACCACTACATAAAGTTGCCTCTGGCGGTGAATTAGCGCGTATCGCCTTAGCTTTTAAATCCGTATTTAATAAAGCAACTCGTAAGACATTAGTATTTGACGAAATTGATGTAGGTATTAGCGGTGATATAGCCTTACAAGTGGCTAAACAAATTCTACAGTTAAGTTCTGGTAATCAGGTATTCTGTATTACGCACTTACCACAAACAGCAAGCGTGGCAAAACAACATTATCATCTACACAAGGTAGAAGAAGAAGGTCGAACTATTTCTAAAGTTACCATCCTTTCAGAAGAGGAACATGTTGCACAAATTGCCCGTATGATGTCAGGCCAATCTTTCTCAGATACAGCCTTAGAAACAGCAAAAGAAATGATTCAATACTTTCAACAGGAATTACTCTAGGAGGAACAATGAAAGTTTTAGTAAATGGAGCAGCTGGCAAAATGGGCCGTGAGGTTCTAAAAGCTGTTCATAATGATACAGAGTTAACCTTAGTGGGGGGGGTAGATCCTAGCCATGGAGGTAAAGATGTTAGTGAATTTATGGGCACTAGTCCTTTAGACTGTAAAATCTACAGTCAATTAGAGGAAGCTATTGAAGCCGTACATCCAGATGTGATTGTGGACTTTACAACGCCAGCCATTATTTTTGAAAATGCAAAACTTATGCTAACAAAAGGAATTCATGTTGTGATTGGTACAACTGGTCTTACAGAAGCACAGCGCCAAGAATTAGATTCCATTGGTAGAGCACATAATGCGAATTGTTTGGTAGCTCCTAATTTCTCGTTAGGTGCGGTGATGATGATGAAAACGGCAGCGGAACTAGCTCCGTATTTTCCAGATGTGGAGATTATTGAATTACATCATAATCATAAATATGATGCACCTTCTGGTACAGCTGTATTAACGGCTAAATTGATCAATGACGCAAAACATAAAGCAAATGTGAAAGCTGCTGAAGATTTAACTCGTGAGAGTCTACCAGGTGCTCGAGGTGCTAAGGTGGATGATGTGACAATTCACAGTGTTCGTTTGCCAGGTTATGTGGCACATCAAGAAGTTATTTTTGGTGGATATGATGAAACATTGGTGATTCGTCATGATTCATTAAGCCGCTTATCCTTTATGCCTGGTGTGGTACTAGCTTGTAAAAAAATCAAAGATTTTGCAGGCTTAACTTATGGATTAGAACATTATTTATAATTCTATATTCTATATAATTCTTGCTAAAGAAAAACTTAAATAGTATAATACATATAACTATACATTAAGTTATTAATATTAAGGAGTCACTATGAGAAAACCTCATTTAGCCATATTAGGTGCTACTGGTGCAGTAGGACAAGAGTTTATTACATTAATTGAAGAACGTAAATTTCCTTATGAAAGCATTAAGTTGTTAGCATCTGCTCGTTCTGCGGGTAAAGTGTTGACAGTAGATGGGAAAGACTATGTGGTGGAAGAGGCAAAACCAGAATCTTTTGAAGGTGTAGATATTGCTTTATTTGCAGGAGGTTCTATTTCTAAAACATTGGCTCCAGAAGCTGCTAAACGTGGTGCTATTGTTATCGATAACTCCAGCGCTTTCCGTATGGATCCAGACGTTCCATTAGTAGTACCAGAAGTAAACCCAGAGGATATTGATACGCATAAAGGAATTATTGCTAACCCTAATTGTTCCACTATTATCATGGCTTTAGGATTAAAGCCATTGCATGACTTATCTCCTATTAAACGTGTTGTTGTCAGCACATACCAAGCTGTATCTGGCGCTGGTAAAGAGGGGATTGAAGAATTAGATTCCCAAGTAGCTCAACATGTTGCAGGGGAAGATATGGTAGCTAATTTATTACCTACAGGCTCTATGGACAAACATTATCCAATCGCTTTTAATTTAATTCCGCAAATTGATGTATTCATGGAAAATGGATACTCTAAAGAAGAAATGAAAATGGTATTGGAAACACAAAAGATTTTCCATGATGACACTATTGCTGTAGTACCGACTACAGTACGTGTACCAGTATATCGCTCTCATTCTGAATCTGTATTAGTAAAGACAGAATCTCCAGTATCTGTAGAAGATTTCAAAGCTGCTTGTGAAAAATTCCCTGGTTTACGTGTGAACGATAATCCAGCAGCACAAGAATATCCAATGCCTTTATATACATCGAATCAAAATGATTGTGAAATCGGCCGCATTCGTAAAGATTTATTTAACGAGCATGCTATGAATTTTTGGATTGTAGGAGATCAAATTCGTAAGGGTGCTGCATTAAATGCATTACAAATTGCAGAATACTTGGTAGAACATCAATCTTTCTAATTATATATTTCAGGGGGTGCTAAGATGACAACATTTGGAAATATCTTAACAGCAATGATCACTCCTTTTACTGACGATGGTCATGTAAATTTTCAAGAAGCACTACGTCTAGCCGGATACTTGTTGGACAATGGTTCTGATGGCTTAATTGTATGTGGCACTACTGGTGAAGGCCCAAATATTGATGATCGTGATAAACTTGAGCTATTTACATTAATCGCTAAAGAGTATGGTCATCGTGCTGCCATTATTGCGAATACAGGTAGTAATTCTACTAAAAAATCGATCGCTTTAACGAAGGCTGCTAGCCATACTGGTGTTCATGGCGTGATGGCTGTGGTACCATATTATAACAAACCCAATCAAGAAGGTTGTTATTTACATTTTAAAGCAGTTGCAGACAGTACTGATTTACCCGTTATGCTATATAATGTACCGGGTCGAACAGGTGGTCGTATAGAACCACAAACAGTAGCTAGATTAGCTAATGAATGCCCTAATATTACATCTATTAAAGAAGCTACAGGTGATATTAGTATTTCTCAACAAATTCGTGCATTACTACCAAGTGATGATTTCATGATTTATTCTGGTGATGATGCATTAACATTAGATGTGATACAAAATGGAGGAGCCGGAGTTATTTCTGTGGCCGCACATATTGTAGGAAATGAAATGCAAGAGATGATAGGATTATTCAGACAAGGAAAGGTAAAAGAAGCAAGAGCTATTGAGCTATCCTTGGTACCTATCTTAAAAGCTATGTTTATTACCACAAATCCTATTCCTGTAAAATATGCGATGAAGCAATTAGGATTTACAACAGGGCCATTACTATTACCATTATGTGATCCATCTGTAGAAGAAGCGCAGATCATCGATGCAGCTATAGAATCATATAAACAATAAAAATTTAAAAAGAAAAAGATAGTAGTCTTATTAAAGACTACTATCTTTTTTTTTAGTATATTAGATTAAATATGGTCACGAATGAGCCCAATCACTCGACCTTCAATCACACAATTACGTGTGATGATAGGCTGAAACTCTTCGTTTTCTGGCATTAAACGAATATGGTCAGACTCTTTATAAAAGCGTTTCACAGTGGCTTCATCATCAATTCGAGCAACTACGATATCCCCATTGTTGGCAGTGGATTGATTGCGAACGATAAGCAAATCACCTTCATACATACCGATATCTCGCATGGATTCGCCACGAACACGTAATAAGAAGCATTCAGAGCTACCTAATAGAGCAGTAGGTAATACGAACTCATCTTCACGGTTTTCAATAGCTGTTACAGGAAGACCTGCTTGTACAGTTCCAATCAAAGGGACACGACGAAGGCCAGCCTCTAAAAAATTAAATTCAGGGCTTGACGTAACTTCGTGAGTTTCTTCATCCATTTCTAAAGCAGGTACATCAGGCATATTTACAACGGTAATAGAGCGATTCTTATTAGCATCACGAGTAATATAGCCAAATTTTTCTAATGTATTTAAATGACTTTGAACAGTAGAAGTGGAGCTTAACCCCATATGATCGCCAATTTCACGAACACTTGGGCAGCGATAGCGCTGTTGTAAACTTTCAATAATAAAATCTAATATTCTTTGTTGTTTGCTATTTATATCAGTGGCAGGACGTCTCAAGGGAATAACCTCTCATTCTACAGTATTATGGAACTTAATTCATATATACCTATTATAAATTTAATATCGAAAATTGTCAAATATGCGTTCTAAAAAATTATGCTTGACCGAACATTTGTATGTGTGTTAAAATATGAACATAAACAAACAGATGTACTATTTATTTTGTTCGATATTATTAGAGAGAGGTATATATTATGAATAAATTATTTTCTATTTTACTGATGGTAGCTATGGTATTTGTAGTAAATGGTATGATTAATACTACAACATTAGAGATGGATACTCAAAATATTAAAGCTGTACAAGTAGATGCTGGGGACACCTTATGGAGTATCTCTCAAAAGGCATTGGCACAAACTGAAGATATTGATATTCGCGAGTATATCGTAGCGATCGAAGAAATTAATCATTTACAACATGGTAAGGCATTACGTGCTGGAGAAACTTTAATGATTCCTACACTGAAAGAAAAAACTATGTTCGGTTTTATTACAGCTTGGGCAAATAATTAAATTATAGCATGTGTATGTTCGGTAAAATATTAAAATATATATATTGAATGATAGAATAAAAAGACTGTATATCCTATGTATTATTCATAGGGGTATGCAGTCTTTTTTGTCTGTTCTTTCTCATGTTTTGGAGACAGAATTGTATCTGATTATTTTCTGTATTATATAGTCTATGTACGCCTATATAGAGATTCAATATACATCATCTAACTCAAGTAATATGTAGTTAATATGGTGTTATTTAGGCTTGAATATAGAAGATACAGGATTATCTACAAATTTATTGGCTTCATTAATATATCGCCGTACCATATTGACACTATGGTGTCGAGTTTGTTTCATAATATTACGTTCTTCCACGCCATGATGAGCTGCGGTAGTAGCAAAGCCATGACGTAGACTGTGAGCTCCATATAAGGATGGATCTTCACCAATAGCTGCCATATAGTATTTTACAATATCAGCAATGCTTTTATCGCTGATAGCAGTTTTTCGTATCCCCATACTTTTCGTAAAACCTCTAAAAACTGGACCTGTAGTAATAGGAACATATCTTAGCCATGCTTTGACAGCCTTTACAGCGCATAATGAGTCATTTTCGATATATGGTATGGCTACGATAGCACCTTGCCCTTCTTGGTCGGCTTTTGAACTGGATACGAAGATTTCTAATCCTTGTGGCAAAAACTTTAAAGATTCTACGGTTAATGCCGATAATTCGCTACGTCGAAAGGCTCCCATAAAACCTAATAATAATATAGCTTTATCACGTAGTTTTTGTATAGGTGCTATATCGGCAGTTTCCATATAGTCTATTATATCCATAAGATCATCCAGTAGTACAGGTGTTTTACCTTGCTGGTAAGTGCCTAAAGACCGACGTATACCTCGCATCGCTTGTTTAACGATAGGAGCGCTACAAGGGTTACTTTCAATACCAGAAGCATTAAAGTTTTCCGATAAGGCGCTAATGCGACGTGATATAGTATTAGCTTTAGCATAATCAGCTAAATCATTGATATAATTGACAATGATTTCTGGTGAGCTTGGAAAAAAAGATTCTTGTTTATGTTGACACCAATCCACAAAATCCATCCAATCAGATTCGTAGGCATCTACAGTATTTTCTGCTTTAGATAATAGAATACTAGACTTAGCCTTATCGCTAAGCTTGGAGTTGTTCATAATCTCTTTATAATTGCGTAAATAGAAGTGTGTATTAGATTGACTCATAAGCACCTCAAATGTACTATATAGAGCTGTTGGTACCTATATAGCTATTTTAAACTAAAAAATTACTTCCGATAATATATCGTTATCGGAAGTAATTATATCATAAGCCAAAATAAATGGCAAATATGTTGTTTTATAAGCTTTTTAAGAACTCTTTCAATACATTCCAAGTAGTAACAAAACTTTCTAACTCCATACGTTCTGTAGGTGCATGTAAGTCATGAATGTTTGGCCCAATGTTAATAGCATCTACAGGGCCTTGTAAATTATCTAACATGTAGCCAACTTCAAGACCTGCATGGATCACATTGAACTGTAAGTCTGTAGCACCTGTCACAGATTCATATGCCTTTTGATAGGCTTGTTGTAATGGACTATCAAATGTTGGTAGCCAGCCTGGATATGGGCTTTCAAGGGACGTCGTAGCACCATGAGTTTCTGCCAATTGCGCTAACCCTTTATAATGAGTCTCTAGGTTTTTCGTATCTGTACTGCGTACTTGCATTTTAAGGTAAACAGCATCATCCGCCATACCCAAAACACCAATATTATTAGAATACCATACTTCATCCGGATTATCAGGAGCATGTTGTAATACGCCTTGTTCAATTCCTTGAATAAGAGCACATAGTTTTTGTACAGTGTCACCGCTGAAAGCTCGTTCCATGGTGATAGCATCTAAATCTAATTCCACTAAATCTTCACGATTTATTTTAGGGACAACAGATAAAGATATTGTCATACTTTCACCAGCCGATGCATAGTGAGCATTCCACTTATCTTGTTCTTCTTGTAAAAGAACTTGTACATACGGCACATCCTGTAAATGTAGATACACATCCGCATAAGCACGTAATGGAATTGCATTAGGCGCACTGCCACCGCTTACTTCAGTGATGCGAATGTTATGTTCCCCTGTGATACGTTCTAATACCTTAGATAGGATATAAATGGCATTACCCCGCCCTAAATGGATATCACAACCAGAATGTCCACCTTTTAATCCTTCTATCGTGATTCTACGCTTGGTCATTTCATTATTCACAGATACTTGTGCAATAGGCAATGTTACGGTAGAACCATGACCGCCAGCACTGCCGATGGTCACTTCATTCATACGTTCTCCATCCATATTGATGAGACATTTGCCTTGTAAATGACTGTAATCTAATGTTTTTACACCTTTGAAAGTAGTTTCTTCTTCTACAGTGAATACTACCTCTAACGGAGGATGTGGAATCATTGTAGATGCTAAGATAGCCATGCCATAGGCTACTGCAAAGCCATCATCTGCCCCTAACGTAGTTCCATTGGCATGTAAGATACCATCCTCTACATGCAAGGCGATAGGGCTGTTAATAAAGTCATGCTCCACAGACTCTAATTTCGTGCACACCATGTCCATATGACCTTGTAAAATCACTGGTTCATGATTCTCATAACCTTTTGTGCCAGCTTTTTTAATGATTAGATTATACTGTTCATCTTGGAATACATCTAAGCCCAAGTTTAGCGCCCAGTTCTTTATATAGTTAGAAATAGCTTGTTCATGCCCAGATTTTCTAGGAATATTAGCGATTTCTTGAAAGTAATGCAGAATATTATCCACATTATATTGATTCATGATAGTTTGTTCTATTGACACTTGTTCCTCCTAGATTAGTCAATATTTGGCCAACCTAATTCTTTACCGCCCATCAAATGTGCATGTAAATGGAATACAGTTTGACCTGCTTTCGCACCTGTATTTAATGTTAAGCGATATCCATCAGCAGCAAGACCTAATTCCTTTGCAACCAATTTAGCAAAGGGTAAGATACCTTCCACATAGGCTTCATTATTTTCATTTAAATGCGCAATATTAGACACATGGTTTTTAGGAATGATCAACACATGCACAGGTGCTACGGGAGCAATATCATGGAATGCTAAGAATTTGTCATTTTCTAATACAACCTTAGCTGGAATTTCTTTATTAATAATTTTACAAAATAAGCAATCTTCTTTCATGGGAGTCCCCTTTCTTATCTACTGTATGATACTTACATACTATGATATTAACTATATCAAAAATATTCTATATAGTCTATTATTTATTTTTTAAAATAATGGTCAATTTACCTTTATATATGTTCCAAGATTTCTATCCATTGGATGATAAATCTCGTACCAAATTAGTTCTAAATTTCCACTAACACCACATCACTATGTACTTCTGTCACTTTACCGCTTACTATATCCCCTACGTTAAATGTATGGTCTTGTTTAGGTATTTTACTATGTACATATTCATTGGTTAATCCATAATAGTAAAAGTCATCGCATTGTTCGATGAGAACCTTAACAGGTTGGTTAAGGAAACGGTTTGCATAGGCTTTAAAGCCTTCCTTGCCAAGTTGATTTAATAAGGCTACACGTGTCTTTTTCACGGCTTCTGGAACTTGGTCTTCCATCTTAGCAGCTGGTGTACCTTCTCGAATCGAATATGGGAAAGCGTGGATATGCGTAAAGCCAACTTCTTTCACTGTACGCATGGTTTCCTCAAATAATTCGTCTGTTTCACCTGGAAAACCAGCGATAATATCAGTTGTAATGGATAGATTTGGAATGCGGCTACGTAAATACTTCACTAAGTCTTTGTATTGTTGCAAATTATAGTGACGGTTCATAGCTTTCAACACAGGATCTGAACCAGCTTGTAAAGGAAGATGTAAATTAGGGCATACACGAGGGTTCGTTGCCATTAACTCGATTAATTCTTCCGATACTTCTACAGATTCAATAGAACCAAAGCGAATGCGTTCTAACCCATCAATGGTCAATAATTCACGCACAACACGGCCTAAAGTTGGTCTCTCTGGTAGTTCGATACCATAGTTACCTAAATGAATACCTGTCAAGACAACCTCTTTATACCCATAGGCAACTAGGCGTTTTGCTTCTTCTACAATATCTTCAATTTTTCTAGACTTTAATTTTCCTCGTGTATATGGAATGATACAGAAGGAACAGAAATTATTACATCCTTCTTGTATCTTCATGAAAGCCCGACATTTTTCGATTTCATTGCCAAATAAAGGCATTTCTTCAAAGGTAGACTCTTCCATCACATTACGAACGATGGAAATCTGTTCTTCTGTGGATGGAATATTTTCTACTAATTCCACGATTTTATTCCGGTTTGCCGTACCGATGACAAGGTTAACCCCATCGATAGCAGAAATTACTTCTGGCGCCAATTGGGCATAACAGCCTGTGACTACAATAAAGGCTTCTGGATTACGGCGCTTTGCTTGTCGGATTAATTGGCGTGATTTTTTCTCTCCCATATTGGTTACAGAACAAGTATTAATCACGTAAATAGAGGCTTCTTCATCGAAACCAACAGGAGTATATCCTGCTTTTATAAATAAACCTTTCATGGCATCCGTATCATATTGATTGACACGACACCCTAAGGTAGTAAATGCAACTGTCTTCATGAGACTCCTAATCTAGTAATTCATATTGAATCATACTCACAGCACTTAAGGCTGCTGTTTCAGCACGCAATATAGTGGATCCTAGGCTAACCTTATGGCCTCCACACGCTTCTAATAATTCCATTTCAGTAGGACTATAACCACCTTCTGGACCGATACATATTGCTATAGTATGGTATGATTGAGTTTGTAACTGTGTTTGTAAAATATCTTTGATCGTCTTGTCATCTTCTCGTTCATAGGCACCTAACAAGAGAACTCCCTCATCAGATTGTAAGGTTTGCAGTACCTCTGAAAGTGACTGTTCTACTGTTAATGTAGGTACATTAGGGCGACCACATTGTTGGCTTGCTTCTATGATAATTTTTTCCCATCTATTTTTCTTGGCGTTTAATTTTTTAGCATCATATTTAGCTACACAATGGACCGAAGATACACCATAGATGTGATGAACGTTTAATTCCGTAGCCTTTTGCAATAAAAACTCGAACTTATCGCCTTTCAAAAAGGATTGAATTAACACTACTTTCGTAGCTGATGTAGGCACGTCAATGGTACGTAATCGTTTCGCCATATATATATCTGATTCCTCAGATATTAGCATAAATTCACCTGTATTCCCTTCATGATTGCTCACAATAAACGGTTCCTCTTTAGAATGGCGCAATACATGAAAGAGATGATGTGCTGTATCTGCAGGTAACTGGATACTTTCATCTATAATGCCATCAATAAATATTTTTTTCATATACTTCCTATCTTATGCCAAGGCAAAGGTATGCCAAGGACCCTCTACCATTTCTTCCATAATAGTCCAGTGGTTAGTAATATACGGCATAATTTCATCATACCGATCGTCCACAATACCACTTATTATTAGTATACCATTATCGTGTAGTTTTTCCCTAATCATAGGCAATAAAATTTTTAGAGGATCTACTGTTAAATTCGCTAGTATAAGATTAGCTTTACCGTGAAAGTCATCGCTTAAATTGCCATGAATGATGGTTGCCTCAATACCATTATTTTCACAGTTTTCCTTGGCCTGTATAGCTGCCTCTTCTTCTAGGTCGATGCCCACTAGGTTAGGTATCCCTAAATGATGGGCTGCTAGTAATAAAATACCTGTACCAGTACCAATATCTAGGCAAACCTGTTGGCTCAAATCTGTGGGAATACGGTGTATATATTTGCCTAATAAAGTGGCGCAGTTTCTAGTAGTTTCATGGTCTCCTGTGCCAAAAGAAAGCTTTGTATCCATGGTCATTACCACATCTTGTTCTGTAGCGAGTGGATCTGTAGAGACATCATAGCTTTGCCAAGCGGGACAAATCACCAAGTCTGGTAACAATCTCGTAGGCATAATATATTGTTGCCAACTATGATACCATTGCTCATCGTCTACAGTTTTACTTACCATATCACTATAGGAAATATTAGCAACTTGTAATGCTGTTTCTATGATCTGTTTCCACTGCTCCTCATCTTTGTCTATGCCTAAATAGATGGTCATACGGCTTAAGTTGGGGTTATTTTCTATTGTTTCTTCTATGTATCCATTACTCTCTATATCATTAAAAATGGCAGCCATTTCATCAATGACTGCCACTTCTACAGTAATGGATATTTCTATCCATTTCATAGATGACTCCTTACTTACCAAGGTTTAATCTTGGCAAAATAACTGTTTCACCTTATCACTTAAATTTTCTAATATGCTTTTGTTCACTTTCAAAGTATTTACATCTTCTTTGTTTTCTGCAGCAAACTCAACTAATAATTGACGTTGTTTATCTGTCAATTTTTTAGGTGTTTCCACAGTGACAACTACGTGTTGATCACCACGTTGGCTTGGTTGACGTAAATACGGGACACCTTGTCCTTTGATTCTGAAAGCAGTACCAGTTTGTGTGCCTTCAGGGATTTTTAACTCCACTTTACCTTCTAAAGTAGGAACTTGAATTGTAGCCCCTAAAGCGGCCTGGGAGAAGGAAATAGTTTGACGTAACACAACATCGTTACCACTGCGTTCAAACTCTTTGTCACGAGCTACAGAGATATACACATATAAATCGCCTTTAGGCCCACCTAAAGTACCTGGTTCACCTTCTCCGGATACACGAAGGCGTGCACCATCATCGACACCAGCAGGTATTTTGATTTCAATATCACGGTGTTTAATAGCTTGTCCTTGTCCACGACATACTTTACAAGGTTTTTCAACAATTTTACCTTGTCCACCACATCGAGAACATGTGCGAACAGTTTGCATACGTCCAAATGGTGTATTTTGGATGACAGCTTCTTGACCAGAACCATGACAGTTTGGACATGTTTCTACCTTAGAGCCCGGTTCACCGCCTGTACCATGACAATGGTCACATTCTTCATGACGTTGTACATTGACTTTCATCGTCGTGCCAAATACAGCATCACGGAAGGAAATACGTACGTCTTGACGTAAATCGGCACCACGCTCTGGACCACGTTGACCACGACCACCACCGTCGCCGAACATGTCAAAGATATTACCAAAAATATCTTCAAATCCGCCGCCACCGCTGAAACCGCCAAATCCACCGCCGCCGAAGCCCCCGCCAAAGCCACCAGCGGAGTTACCTCCGCCAGCAGTAAAGGCATCATGACCATATTGATCATATTGTGCTTTTTTCGTATCATCAGACAATACTTCATAGGCTTCATTCACTTCTTTAAAGTTCTTTTCTGCCTCTTCTGAATTGTCTCGATTCACATCTGGATGGTATTGACGTGCTTTCTTACGAAATGCTTTTTTAATTTCATCTTGGGATGCATTTTTGTTGACGCCAAGGACGTCATAATAATCACGAGCCATTATCTATGTCCCTTCTTATTATTTTTTGTCTTCGTCAACTACTGTGTAGTCAGCGTCTACTACATTATCATCTTGTTTTGGAGCTTCTTGTCCACCTTGTTCGCCTTGAGCTTGCGCTTGTTCGTACATTTTAGAGGACAATTCGTATAAAGGAGCTGTCAATGCTTCGCTATCAGCTTTAATTTTTTCAATATCGCCAGACTCAATAGATGCTTTTAACGTTTCTGTCGCTTTTTTAACTGCTTCTAATTGTGCTGCATCTGCTTTGCCTTCGAAGTCTTTCACTGCTTTTTCAGCTTGGTATACCAAGTTGTCAGCATTGTTTTTCACTTCTACTTCTTCTTTTTTCGCTTTATCTTCAGCTGCATGTGTTTCAGCTTCTTTTACCATGCGGTCGATTTCTTCATCGCTCAAACCGGAAGAGGATGTAATGGTAATCGCTTGTTCTTTACCAGTACCAAGATCTTTCGCTTTTACATTAACGATACCATTCGCATCGATGTTGAAAGTAACTTCGATTTTAGGTACTCCACGAGGAGCTGCTGGGATGCCGGACAATTCGAAACGACCCAATGTTTTGTTAGCTGCTGCCATGTCACGTTCCCCTTGCAATACATGGATATCAACGGAAGGTTGGTTATCTGCTGCTGTGGAGAATACTTGAGATTTAGATGTAGGGATTGTTGTGTTGCGGTCGATAATGCGAGTGAAGATGCCGCCCATAGTTTCGATACCTAAAGACAATGGAGTTACGTCAAGTAACAATACGTCTTTTACTTCACCTACTAATACACCACCTTGAATCGCAGCACCGATAGCTACACATTCATCAGGGTTGATGTTTTTAGTTGGTTCTTTACCTAATTCGCGTTTGATAGCTTCTTGTACAGCTGGAATACGAGTAGAACCACCAACCAATAATACTTTATCGATTTCGGATGCAGATAAACCAGCATCTTTCATAGCTTTACGAGTAGGTTCTATAGTTGCTTCTACAAGGTCACGAGTCAATTCATCGAATTTAGCGCGAGTTAATGTTACGTCTAAATGTTTAGGACCTGTTGCATCAGCTGTGATGAATGGCAAGTTGATTTGTGTGCTTGCTACGCCAGATAACTCAATTTTAGCTTTTTCAGCAGCTTCTTTTAAACGTTGATCAGCTAATTTATCGTTGGACAAATCAATTCCAGTTTCTTTTTTGAATTCACTGATTAAATAATCCATAATGCGTTGGTCAAAGTCGTCACCACCTAAATGATTGTTACCAGATGTTGCCAATACTTCGAAAACGCCTTCACCTAATTCAAGGATGGATACGTCGAATGTACCACCGCCTAGGTCGAATACAAGGATTTTACCGTCTTCACCTTTGTCTACGCCATATGCTAACGCAGCTGCTGTAGGTTCGTTGATGATACGAAGAACTTCTAAACCTGCTACTGTACCAGCGTCTTTTGTAGCTTGACGTTGAGAGTCAGTGAAATATGCAGGAACAGTGATAACTGCTTGTTTTACTGGTTCCCCTAAATGAGCTTCTGCATCAGCTTTAATTTTTTGTAGAATCATAGCAGAGATTTCTTGTGGTGTATAGGATTTACCTTCTACATTCACTTTGTAATCTGTACCCATATGACGTTTAATAGAAATGATTGTGTTTTCAGGGTTGGAAACTGCTTGACGTTTAGCCAATTGACCTACTAAACGTTCGCCATTTTTTGCAAAACCTACTACGGAAGGAGTCGTTCTAGCTCCCTCTTGGTTTGTAATAACAGTTGGTTCGCCGCCTTCCATCACTGCGAAACAAGAATTTGTTGTACCTAAGTCAATACCAATTACTTTTGCCATTTAACATGACCTCCTAATACTTCTTCTAATATGTTAATTATAATAATTAATTATCCGTTATGGACTACTTTCACCATGGCTGGACGTACCACACGGCCTTCTACAGTATAGCCAGTTTGTAATACTTCACACACGGTGTCATCTTCCATATCTTCAGCTGGAACACGCATGATAGCTTGATGGAAATTTGGATCAAATAGTTGTCCTACAGCTTCAATGACTGCTAAACCTTGTTTAGAAAGGCTTGCCATTAAGCTTTGTTGAATCATTACAAATCCTTCCATGAAAGCCTTCGTTTCTGGCGTTTTAGGTGCTGAAAGTGCTCTTTCAAAATTATCTAAGACTGGGAGTAAATCTTCAATAACATGAGATTTAACAAATACCCCTAATTGTTCTTTTTCTTGGTTTGTACGACGTCTGAAGTTTTCAAAATCTGCTTGCAAACGCATGTATCGTTGCTCCCATTCTTTCGTAGGGTCTACTGCTTCAGGAGCTTCTTCTTCCAAAACTTCCACTTCAGGAGTGACTGTTTCTTCTTGTTTATTTTCTTCCATACTTCACCTCTTTACAGCTTCTTTTTCTGTTCTTGTAATTCTTCCATGCACTTATTAATATAGGCTAGGATACCCATAATACGGCCATATTCCATTCGTGTAGGCCCTACAATAGCGAGGGTACCTACTTGATGAGGAACATTGAAACTTGCTTGAATAACGCTAATATCTTTCACCAGTTCGTTGGAGTGACCTATTTTTACATCGATAGGACTACTAGAGTTTGGCGCTAACAATTGGGTTAACTCATCTTGTTGTTCCAATAAAGCTAACAGTGGTTGGGCCCTCTTAATATCGTTAAACTCTGGTTGTTCTAATAAAGATGTGGTCCCTATTGTGTAGAATAATTTGCGCTTTGCTATCGCCCGATATAATGTGTCGCAGAACATGACATACGTTGTATCTTGTAAGTCTAAAGTTACTCGCATTTTCTCTAAGTTTTCTTGCGTGATATCCTGGATGGATACATCATGAAGTACACCATTAAAGCGATGCGCATGCATAGCTAATTCTTCTTTATTAATAGGTTCTGTAAAATAAATTGGCTCATTATCCAAAGCACCTGTATTTGTTACCACCACCATGACCGCTCTATGTTCATCGATAGGAAGAACATGGATATAGGTTATAGTAGATGAATCATGGGCGGGAGCTAAAAACATACTCACATTATGACTAATACGAGAAATAAGTTTTGCTATTTCTACAAAAAAATCATCAAGTTCTTGTTGATGAGTCTGCCATAACTCTTGAATTACAGGAATATCTTCAGCAGCATCGTCTTCAAAGCCTTGTAAAGTATCTACATAATATTGATAGCCTTTAGCGGAAGGAATACGACCCGCTGATGTATGAGGTTGTTCAAGAAAGCCAAGATCTTCTAAATCAGCCATTTCATTTCGTACCGTCGCAGGACTGATACCTAAATCATAATTCTTTGCGATCGTACGAGAACCAACCGGTTCCGCTGTTTTAATGTAATCTTGAATGATAGCACGCAGAATGCGCTCTTTCCTTTCATCCATAGTATCACCTCGTTATTATTAGCACTCACTAAGGTTGAGTGCTAACTACAAGATATATAGTATCACATTTATGACATATGTCAAGTGAAAAATTGGTGAAAGTTCAGTAAATACCGTATTAGTCAAAAAAACAAACTTTTTGATTGTTTGGTTTGATGAGGTATGTCAGTACTAATTTGGGCAAAGGGAAGAGCACGGCACATTCCTCGGCAAACTGATCCTACGGTAGGTTTGCTCCGGAACATGCCGTGCTCTTCTGGGATTGTTATCAATTAGACTATTAACTTGACATATCTCACCAACACATCCAATTGGGTGGAAGTTTGAGGGCGAGCGTTGCTGTGATCCTCTAAGTTAGCTCTTACATAGTGCATTATATAGACATAGCTCACTAACGCATCTACTCGGTGTGAGATTTAATCGATGTATTCCCCCCTTTTAAAATTGTATCGTCATAGAATTGATAGTATAATGATATTACAGTTATATATTGGCATCTATTAAGATATTAGGCTTTGTAAGATGCTAGGCCTTAGCTTAGTCTTGTTTTAGATTAATGATTTCTATAAAGGAAAGGTAGTATATGAAATTTATTGTATTACAACGTGATGACATTGAAAATTTTATTCATGTCAAGCAAGCACAAGTTCATGATTTAATAAACGAAGAATATCATAACGAATTAGCACAGATATTGGATTATGTAAAACACGAAGAGCAATTACAGTTCATAAAAAAAAGCAGTACTCTGTTACCCAATGCAGTGCGTCTTCTATACATTCCACCATTGACTGAACTAGGTATTACAACAGGTGAAACTTCAGTTACACTTGAGTGGACTGGATTAGAGGAAGATACCTTATACCTCATCAAAGACGATGCACCATTAAAACTAAGAATCACCAACCCTAAAGCTGGCGTGTATTACAAAACCATTAAGTACTAATCTATTCCCATTAGGAACGCAGTTAAGCGTAGTAGTCCGTGGCGAATCTTACCAACTAAATTACACAAACACTAGAAGAGCACGGTGTGCTCCTAACAAACATTATGAAATACCGTTTGTGAGGAGTATACCGTGCTCTTCCTTTTGTTATATTCAGTTTAATTAGCCACAGGATACATAGCATCACAAGTGACGTTTTACTGGAATGGATTCCCCAATCGCTGTAACACATGCTCGAACTTCTCTTTTGGCTTCGCATTAGTGCTATACCATTCTAAAAGCTCTGAGATTTTCTGCTCTGCTTCTTCCGGGGATAATCCTTCTAGCAAGGTAATTGCTTTTCGAGGTAAGGCGCCGCTTGTGCCACCTGCTACTAAGGTAAAGCCATTTGGTTTTCCCACGAGGCCGATGTCTTTGATCATAGACTCTGCGCAGCATCGTGGGCAACCGCTAATGCCGATGCGAATTTTATTCGGCATATCTTTGCCATAGTGTTTTTGGTCTACCATGGTCGCCATCGGAATGGTTTCCATAAAGGCATGGCTACATCCATCTGTACCTCGGCATGCCACGATGGAGTTCACCGATTTGTGTTGTACTTGCACCACCCCATCTGGTAAGTGTTCCAAGATGGATTCTTTTTGTTCCTTTGTAATATCATAAATTTGAATGCCGGTAGGAACGATACGGAACTTTCCATTATGTTCTTTCGTTAGGCTAAAAATTGCCTCCATTTGTTCATATGTGAACTCACTGAATAAGGCATGTAAAATAACTGCTGTTTTCATAAAACTCTCCTAAATTAACTGTATGGGCGTACATTCCTACTTAGGACGTAAGGAACTGACTAAACACATAATTGCCGTGCTTGGCCCCTTCCTTAGTGAGACGATATGCATCATCTTCATAAACAAGCAATTGTTTACGTATTAGATCTGTTACAACAGATCCATATATATTGTGAAAGTCTAAATTGAATCGACTTTCAAACAAACTAGGTACTAAACCCCACTTCGTGCGCAACGCAAGAAAGCAAAAATCTTCATAGTCACGAGGGCTCGTGATAATTTCTTCCTCTATGCAAGGACTTTCACCCATTTCAATCTTATGGATGTAAGGCACCACGTAAGGGGTATTCTGAAAGCGCCGATTCCCCACAAAGGAATGGGCACCTGCACCAAAGCCGATGTAATCAGCGCCATGCCAATACTTGATATTATGACGGCTGAAAGCCCCATCTTTACCAAAACTAGCAATTTCATATCTATCGAACATCTGTTTTTCTAGCCCTTCTACAAAGTAGCCGTACATCTGTTCGCATATATCTTCAGACGGTAATATGATTGAATGGTCCATGACTTGGCGATGCAATAAGGTACTAGGTTCCACTTGTAGGCCATAGATAGAGATATGATTTATGGGCAAAGATTGAATGATATCTAGATTATAAGAAATGTCTTCCAATGTTTGCCCGGGTAATCCATAGATCTGATCAATGCTAATATTCCGGAACCCTACCTTATGGGCATCTAGGACAGCTTGTTGTGCCATCTTTGCCGTATGAGTTCGGTGCAATACACGTAAATGGTCATCACGGAACGTTTGCACACCAAAGCTGATGCGGTTGATGCCAAGCTCATATAAATGTCGCAAGTATTGTGTGTCTACTTCACCTGGATTTGCCTCTATAGTAATTTCCACATCGCTGTTGATGGTGTACTGTTTGTACACTGTCTCTAATATACGATTCAATTCCTTAATGGACAACACAGTCGGTGTTCCACCGCCGAAGTAAATCGTATCGAAGGGCTTTGTCCCCAACAGGGATTGACTAGATTCAATCTCTTGTCGCAACGCATAGGCGTACACATCAAAATAGTCTTCTAAACCTTGGTACGAAGGGAAATCACAGTAGGTACACTTTTGACGGCAAAAGGGAATGTGGATGTACATTCCCCTCTGACCTACTGGAATACGAGTTGTATTCATTAGTTTTCTACTTTCAAAATCGCCATGAATGCCTCTTGTGGAATCTCTACAGACCCTACAGCTTTCATCCGTTTTTTACCTTCTTTTTGTTTTTCTAGCAATTTACGTTTACGGGAAATATCACCGCCGTAACATTTTGCCAATACGTCTTTACGCCAAGCTTTTACCGTTTCACGAGCTACAATTTTTGTGCCTACTGCCGCTTGGATTGGAATTTCAAAGTTTTGACGTGGAATCAATTCTTTCAATTTCTCAGCGAGGGCACGGCCACGTAATTGAGCGCGATCTTTGTGAACGATAATACTCAAGGCATCGACAGGATCTCCGTTTAGCAAGATATCCATTTTTACCATTGGAGATTGTTGGTAGCCAATCAATTCGTAGTCCAAGGATGCATAGCCTTTCGTAGCAGATTTCAATTTATCAAAGTAATCGTAAATGATTTCCCCTAGCGGCAAGTGGTATACGATGGATACACGGCTTTCATCAATGTATTCCATGCTGATGTATTCCCCGCGTTTGTCTTGTGAAAGTTCCATAATGGCTCCCACATAATCTTTAGGGACGATAGTGGTTGCCTTTACATATGGCTCCTCTACATAGTCAATTTCAGTTGGTGGCGGTAATTTAGCAGGGTTATCAACTTCGATGACTTCCCCATTTGTTTTGTATACCTTATAGTTTACGCTTGGAGCAGTCGTAATCAAGGATAGATTATACTCCCGTTCCAATCGTTCTTGGATGACATCCATGTGTAATAGTCCAAGGAAACCGCAACGGAATCCAAAACCTAGTGCCAAGGATGTTTCTGCTTCGTATTCTAAAGCAGCATCGTTTAGATTTAGTTTTTCTAAGGCATCCCGTAAGTTTTCATAATCTTTGGAATCTGTTGGGTATAGACCACAATATACCATGGACACGGCTTTGCGGTATCCTGGTAATGGTTCTTCAGCTGGATTATCTGCTTTTGTGATAGTATCCCCTACACGACAGTCACGAACATTTTTAATACTTGCCGCTACACAGCCTACAGAGCCACATGGTAATTCTTGGACTGGTAATAAATGCGGTGTAAATACACCTAATTCAGTGACCTCAAAATCCTTAGAACTGTGCATCATACGAATGGTATCTTTTACTTTCAAAGAACCTTCTTGCACGCGCACGTAAGCAATGGCACCTTTGTAGGAGTCAAAGCGAGAGTCAAAAATTAAGGCACGTGCTGGTTTATCAGAATGATCTGGTGGTGCAGGAATTTTCTCTACAATCGCTTCTAAGATATCCTGAATACCAATGCCAGACTTAGCACTGGCCAAAATAGCATCAGATGCATCTAATCCAATAACATCTTCGATTTCACGTTTTACACGTTCAGGATCTGCACTTGGCAAATCAATTTTATTAATGACAGGAATGATTTCCAAATCATGTTCCAATGCTAAATAGACATTGGCCAAAGTTTGCGCCTCTACACCTTGTGCAGCATCAACCACCAACAAGGCTCCTTCGCAAGCTGCCAAGGAACGGGATACTTCATAGCTGAAGTCCACATGACCTGGTGTGTCGATTAAATTTAATGTGTATTCTTGTCCATCTATTGCAGTGTGCAATAAACGAACGGATTGAGCTTTAATCGTAATGCCCCGTTCCCGTTCTAGGTCCATAGAGTCTAAGACTTGGGCTTGCATTTCTCGTTTCGTCAAAGACCCAGTTTCTTCGATTAAACGATCCGCTAGCGTGGACTTACCATGGTCAATATGAGCAATGATACAAAAATTACGAATATGTGATGTACTCATGACTTCCCTTTCTAACAAACAATATCTATTACACCACCACCAAGAACTCGACTTCCTTCGTAGAATACGACGGATTGACCCGGTGTAATGGCGCGTTGTGGTTCCGTAAATTCAACTTTCATAGTACCGTCCTCTGTGAAAGTAACAGTACATGGTGATGGTTTCGCGGCATACCGAATTTTACCTTCTGCTTGTAATGATGTGGGTACAACTCCGTCTAGGAAGTTATAGTTGTTACACAACATCGTGCGAGAGAATAAACTTTCATTAGGACCTACGATAACCTCATTCGTTTCGCCATCTAATTTCACAACATAGAGAGGATATGCATAGGCAATGCCCAAGCCCTTACGTTGTCCAATTGTATAATTGTATAATCCATTATGCGTGCCTAACACCTCACCATTTTCATGGACAATACGCCCTGATTTAGGTTTCGATTTCGATGTTTTTTCGATAAACCCTTGGTAATTGTGATTCGGCAAGAAACAGATATCTAAGCTATCTGGTTTATCCCATACAGGCAATTCTTTTTCATGAGCCATTTCGCGAGTTTTCGTTTTTGGTTGATTCCCCAAAGGAAAGACTAAATGTTTTAAAATATCTTGAGTTAATGTGTACAATACATAACTTTGATCCTTCGTTGGATCGTCACCTTTATGTAATTCATACCGCTGTGCTGCCTCGTTATACATAACCTGCGCATAATGACCTGTCACCATGTGTGTAGCCCCTAAGGATAAGGCACGTTGTAATAACAAATCGAATTTAATATTGCGATTACAGAACACGCATGGATTCGGTGTACGACCATTGGAATATTCCGTGATAAAGTAATCTACTACATTATCTTTGAAAATATCTTTCGCATCTACCACATGATGTTCAATGCCAAGAAAATCGCACATCTTCTTCGCATCCACCACAGCTTGGGGAATTTCGTCTTCCTCCGTGTCACTTACCCACAAACGCAAGGTAATACCAAATACCTTATACCCTTGTTCTAATAACATTGAAGCGGTTAAAGAACTATCTACGCCACCGCTCATAGCTACTGCATATACTTTGTCCATATTATCTCCTACCATCAAATTGATACATCAAAACAGATTGAAAGTCTGAAGATGTATAATTGAACAAAAAATTATACTTATACATATCAATATATTATATCGTATTTTATGTAATAATGACAATATTTTAAACCCATAATTGGCTTAATTATCCATTTCTCATAATAAAAAACCACCTACCTAAGTAAGTGGTTTAAAGATTTAATCTCTATGTTTTAATATCTCTTCCGCAGCTCCCAAGATTCCTAGCATGGAGTGTTCAAACACAAGCCCGCCTTGCATAAAGATAGTATACGGTGGTCGTACTGGTCCATCTGCGCTTAGTTCGATGGAAGATCCCTGTACGAAAGTTCCACCTGCCATGATGATTTTATCTTCATATCCAGGCATATCTCCTGGGATGGGGTGAACATGGGCATCTACAGGGCTATAGGCTTGCATGCCACGGCAGAAGTATTCCATTTCTTCTGGTCCATGTAGATTGATAGCTTGGATTAAGTCAAAGCGTGGTGCATCGACTTTTGGGAATACTTCATATCCCAATAAGGTTCCCACCGCTGCTGTATAGACAGCTCCTTTCAAGGCTTGTAATACCACATGAGGTGCTAAGAATAATCCTTGGAAGAATAGACGATATCCCGGTGCGTAGGATCCCATATGATCACCCAATCCTGGAGCCGTTAACTGATAGCCTACTTGTTCCACTAGGTCATCTCGACCTACCACGTAACCACCGGTAGGAGCAATACCGCCTCCAGCATTTTTAATAAGAGAGCCTGCCATAATATCTGCCCCTACTTCTAAAGGGTCTCTAGTTTCTGTAAATTCACCATAACAATTATCCACAAAGGTTATGGTTTCAGGATTTACTTCTTTTACAGCTTTCACAATGGTACCAATGTCTTCTACAGATAAAGGTTCTCGCGTACTATACCCTCTAGAACGTTGGATCACCACCACGCGAGTATCTTTTGTAATAGATTGGCGAATGCCCTCTAAATCGTAGGTGTTATTCACCAAAGGAACTTCTTTATAGATGAAACCTTGCTCTGTTAACGATCCTGGCACATGACGTGAGGCACCGATGACGGATTGCATCGTATCGTATGGTTGTCCTACGGCATAGACAAACTCTTTCCCTTTCGATCCATTGCCCAAGATGGCTTGCAAGGTTGTGGCTAATGCATGAGTACCGGACACGAAATGAGGACGCACGATGGCACGCTCTCCTTTAAACACGTGAGCGAACACTTCGTCTAATTTCTCACGACCCACATCATTATAACCATAGCCACTAGTGCCATTAAAATGATAATCTGAAAGCTGGCATTCTTTAAATGCTTCCAGTACTTTTTTTGTATTATATAACGCCACAGGCTCAAATTTTTTGAACTCTTTTTCAGCTAACTCCATAGCCTGTTGACGGATTTCTTCTACAGTCATTCTATTCCTTTCTATGTATAGCAAACTAGTTTTGATATATACGCCTCATACGTTAACTATACATATCTATGTTATATTTGAAATTTTTCTAAACTATATAACGGAAATATATGGTCAATCAATCATTGCTAGTTTATTCTAGTCATTTAGTTTTATCTTTAAACTAGCTTGAACTAGTTCCATAGCTTCCTCATAAATACTTTCTTCACTACGATTCGGTGTAATATGAATCCACTGAATATACGGCATTCGTTTATACCACGTAATTTGTCGCTTTGCAAATTGTCGCGTATGTTGTTGTACTAATTCAATAGCTCGTTCTTTTGAATATTCCCTGTGAAAGTAAGGAATAATCTCTTTATATCCAATGCCTTTGAAAGCCTGTGAATCTGGTTGTACGCCAGCTTCTAACAGCTGTTCTACTTCCTCAAATAAGCCATCTCGAATCATATACTCTACTCGAAGGTTAATCCGTTCGTATAGTTCTTCTCTGGACCGTTCTAAGCCGATGACAGGACCATGAAAGACTAATCCTTCTTTTGATGGCGTTAATAAGGCATATCCCTCACCAGCTAGTACGCACTCAATCGCACGGTATAGGCGATGTTTATCTTGAAATGGTAATGTGAGACCTTCTTTTTCAGCCAATTCATTGGCATAGGCTTGCAAACCTTCTAATCCAGAGGTGTCAAAGATATTATCTAACTCAAGGCGCAAACTTTCATTGCGAGGTACATCTAAAAAGTCATATCCCTCTAGCAAGGATTGTACATAAAGCCCTGTACCACCAGATAAGATGGGAATCTTACCGTTTTTGTTAACGGCCTCTATAACAGTGTTAGCTTGCGCATTGAACTCTGCCACACTATACGAGTCATTAGGCTCATGGGTATCAATAAAATAGTGAGGCACTCTGTCCAATTCTTCAAGGGTAGGCTTGGCAGTGCCAATGGTCAACCCTTTATAGATTTGGTAAGCATCTCCAGATAATACAGGAGATTGTAAGGTTTCCGCCATCCGCAAGGTAAGGGCTGTTTTGCCTACTGCGGTAGGCCCCAAAATAGTAATTAACTGGTTCATCTTACCTCCTTTCATAGATACCATAGGCAATGGAACTATATTTACCACCCACCATTTCTATGGGTGGAATGTCTTTGAATAGACGACTGCCTTTGCGCTCTTTAATAACCAAACGTTTCGATTTCTCCAAGCCGAGTTCTACAATGTTTGAACTTATTTTAGATTCTAGTAAATGACCACGCCACTGCAGAAACTGAGGACTTTCATAAACAGGATTTTCAAACATAGGGTCCAAATAGATAACGTCATACTGATTAGGTTCTGTCTGGTTTAAAAAATCCTGATAATTACAAATGACCAATTGAATACGGCGCAACGCCTCTGTTACACTTGGATTTTTATGTTGAAAGTGTCGAAATCCGTAATTTGTAATATATCCTAAGATAGGATGTCCTTCAATAGCCGTATGACGTGTTAACTGTGGACAACCATAGCTGATAATAGCACTATCGGAGCCTAAGCCGGCAGTACAATCTAAAACAGATGTGACCGTTTCATAGCCGATAGCTCGCAGAAGATGGTCTGTATGTCCACGGTCGATTTCTAACAAGCGCAAATGTGCCATAGACAGATGAAATTGATGAGGTATTCCCTCTTTTGTTACAAAAGAAGGACCTTCCTTGGTCACTACTAAGGCACCCGCACAATGATGTGCATCTAATAATTCTTCTACAGAATGATGCTTTCGTGGCACATATGGCATTTGCAGGAGTCGACTTAGCTCCTTAGCCTGTTCAATGAGATATGCATTTGTCTTTGAACTTGTGCTAATGAGATACATATTAACTCCGTAAAAATAATTTTCCTAATTCGTCTGGTGTAAATTTAATGATCGTAGGTCGTCCATGAGGGCACACATAGGGCTTTTCCGTGCTGAACAGGTCTTGTAGTAAAGCATCAATTTGTACCAAGTTTAGATTATGTCCTGCTTTAATAGCTCCACGACAGGAGGCATAGGCTAACATTTCATGACGTAATTGCGCCGCACTTGGACTTTGATGATCATGCATATAGGAAAATACGTATTGTAAAATCTCTGGAACTTTACTTTCAATAATATCCACAGGATGACCATCAATACGTAAGGAAGTGGGGCCCCCTTGGTCTACTTGGAATCCTAAATCTAACAAAGTGTCACGCTGTTCTTCCGCCAATGTTAATTCTTCCTCGCTAACATCCATGTGTATAGGCATCAATAATTCCTGCATAGGAATGGACTCGGATGATTTGCATAGTTTGTCATAGCGCACACGTTCATGCGCTGCATGTTGGTCGATAATGTATAAATCATCACCTTTTTTCGCCAAAATATAGCAGGAGGCCACTTGTCCCATAGGAAGTAGTCCATGATTAGTTGCTGTATTACTAGTATTGTATGAATTACTATGATGTGTATCATGGGAATCATCTATCCCAATAGCTCCCCCACTGTGAGAATCACCTGCTACTCCTTGTGCTGTAGTTAGACCTCCAGGTATGGAATCACCTGCTACTCCTTGTGCTGCATTTAGATCTACAGATATGGATTCATTTCCAAGCTGATTCATATAAGGTTCTACAGAACTTGGCACTAAATTAGGCCGCGATTCACGGATTGCTCTGAATCGATCTTTGTCTTCCTGAGTGTAACTTTTAGGGACAAAGTTTTCATTCACATCTAGGGTTTCGTTAAAGTTACCTTGCTCATACACTGTGCGCTGTGGCGCTGTATATCCCTTTTGACGAATCGTATCCACGAGAGCCTCTGTTTTTTCACGCATCACTGTAAATCCTTGGGAACGTCCAGTGAATACTTTATCGTAGTCGATAGCTGTAGCAATAGTTTCTTCTTGCTGACTAGTCGTGTGATGAGTCGGATGTTCTAAAGCTTGTAAAATACTATTATACACTGCTTTAAAAACCGGCTTATCATCAGAGAATTTCACTTCGCTTTTTCGTGGATGTACATTGATATCTATGGTCCCTGGAGGTACTACGATTTGTAACACTACCAAGGGATAGCCACCTTTCGGTAATAGGGCATGGTATGCCGTATCGATAGCCTTATAGATAGCTTTGTCGGAAATGACACGTTGGTTTACGATGGTCGTCTGCCATTGACGACTACTTTTTAGTACCGTTGGTTTGCTGACCACACCTTCCACATAAATACCTTCCGCCTCATAAGCAATGGGAAATACGTCTTCACTGACTTTAAATCCGTATAAAGCAGCGATGGTATCCACCATATTTCCATTTCCTGGTGTCATGATGGTTACACGATTATCCACGATGCATTTAAAGGCTATATGGTTATGGCTAAGAGACAATTTACCAATCATATCTTGGATTTTATTCGCCTCTGTTCGTGTAGATTTTAAAAACTTTCTACGAGCAGGGGTGTTATAAAATAAATCTTTCACCTCAATGGAAGTACCCACCGATGTACCACATGGATCACAGTCCACCATATGACCACCTTCTATGTAAATCTGTGTACCCATATCATCTGTTTCTTGTCGTGTACGCAAGGTAAACTTGGAAACGGAGGCGATGCTAGCAATAGCTTCCCCACGGAACCCTAATGAGGCGATATCATACAAATCGTCAGCACTGCGAATTTTACTAGTAGCATGACGCAATACGGCTAACCGTGCATCTACTTCTGACATACCGCACCCATTGTCGGTGATACGCATATATTCAATGCCACCTTCTGCAATTTCTACTTCAATGGAAGTAGCCCCTGCATCGATAGCATTTTCTACTAACTCTTTGATAACAGAGGCAGGGCGTTCTACCACTTCGCCAGCTGCTATCTGATTAATAGTCGTTTCATCTAGGACATGAATGGTTGGCATTACTTGCCACCTCCTTGTTTCGCCTCTTCCTGTAAACGATATAATTCACTGATGGCCTCTATGGGTGTCATACTCATTATGTCTAGCTTTAATAACTGATCCAGAACAGGTTGTGTAAATAAATCACCACTCCCGAATAGAGGGCCTGTAACACTTTGTTTTTCTTTTTTCTTAGGCGCTGCTTCCGATACTACTTTTCCATCCTCCAAATGAGATAGAATTGTGTTAGCTCGATCTAGGACAGCCTTAGGAAGACCTGCCAATTTAGCCACATGGATACCATAACTGCGGTCTGCCCCGCCTTTTACAATGCGGCGCAAAAATAGCACATCATTGCCTTTATCTTTAACGGCTACCGTATAGTTTTTCAGTTTACTATATTGGTCTTCCAGTTCAATCAACTCGTGGTAATGCGTGGCAAACAAACTTTTACAGTGGATGGTTTCACAAATGTGCTCCACTACGGCACGAGCAATGCTAAGGCCATCAAAGGTAGAAGTACCACGTCCGATTTCATCGAGGATGACTAGACTGTTGTACGTTGCGTGTTCTAAGATATAGGATACTTCTTTCATTTCCACCATGAAAGTACTTTGGCCTGTGGAAATATCATCACTGGCACCGACTCGTGTAAAAATTCTATCTACAGGAGCAATGGTAGCTTCTCTTGCAGGAATAAATGAGCCAATCTGCGCCATAATCATGAGCAAAGCCACTTGACGCATGTATGTCGATTTACCTGCCATGTTAGGACCTGTGATGAGGATAAATTCTTCTTCGGAATGGTTCAACACCACATCATTAGGAATGAATAATTCTTGTTTCAGCAAGGTTTCAATCACTGGATGGCGACCATCCTTGATGGAAATGGCTCCATTGGTCACGATAGTAGGACATACATATTTGTTGGTGAAAGCTACTTCCCCTAAACTCAAAATCACGTCTAATTGGGCAATGCCACGAGCTGTCTCTTGGATTTCTTTAATATTTTCTTTTGCCTTAAGGCGCAAGTCTTGATACAAAGAATATTCCAACTTTTGAATCTGCTCTTTTGCATTGAGCATTTTTATTTCAAATTCTTTGAGCTCTGGCGTAATATAGCGCTCTGCATTGGTTAAGGTTTGCTTACGAATGAAATAATCTGGTACGAGACCCACTTGCCCTTGGGATACTTCAAAATAGTATCCGAATACTTTATTGTATCCTGTTTTTAGACGAATTCCTGTAGCTTGTTTCGCCTCTTCTTCTAAGCGATGTAACCACTCTTGACTATTGGTAGCCAAAGAACGTAATTCATCTAATTCTGCACTGTATCCATCACGGATGACATGACCATCTTTCAACGCCAACGACGGCTGATCCACGATAGCACGTGTTAAGAGGTCACATAGGTCATCATGAGTATGAATGATACTGTGACAGTCTTGAAGAATATTAGAGGTACAATGTTGTATTACCTCTTGAATCATCGGTAAGACCCGCAAAGATTCTCGTAAGGAGGCAAAATCTCTAGGAGACACACTCCCCGTTTCTACACGGCTTAGAATGCGTTCAAAATCATAGACAGAAGTCAGTAAAGAACGCAGTTGACTGCGCATGGTCGGATTATCAATAGATTCACCTATGCCCATTTGACGGCGCACGATGCGATGGATATCCATTAAAGGATGTTCAATCCACTGTTTCAACATGCGAGCCCCCATAGGGGTTAATGTTTTATCTAGTACATCTAGGAGCGTACCTTTTTTAGATCCATCTCGAACATTTCTTGTAATCTCCAAATGGCGCAAACAAGATGTGTCCAATATCATGCGGTCTCCAACAGATAGTTGGTGCACATAATTAATGTGAGACGTATCTGTTTTAATAATATCTTGTAAATAGAGAATGACATAACCTAAGGCTTCTAATACATCTTCTTCTAGCAAGCCAGCATCAGAAAAATGTTCACGACCTTTTAGACGAATACTATCCATAGTTTCTGCAGGCGTGAACGGAGACAAGGCTATGCCTGACATTTGACGTGTTAAAAATTCTTGGATACTAGGAGGTAATTCACTACTACCAGCTAGGATAAGCTCTTTTGGTTGGTACATGGTGAAAGCATCAAATAAAGAACTTTCACTACCGCAATCCATGCGTTCCCAAATCACTTCACCAGTAGTGATATCTGTGAACAACACAATGCGCTGCCCCCCTGTTTCATAGGTCAAGGCTAAAAAGTTATTTTCTCCATCTTTCGTACCATTTTCACTGAGTACTGTACCTGGTGTGATGACACGGATGACATCACGTTTTACAATGCCTTTTGCTTCTTTAGGATCTTCCACTTGTTCACAAATGGCTACCTTGTAGCCTTTACTGATGAGTTTTTCAATATAGGATTCCGCAGAATGGAAGGGAACGCCACACATAGGAGCTTTATCTTCTTCACCAGCATTGCGACCTGTTAAGGTTATATTCAATTCTCGTGATGCGGTGATAGCATCGTCGTAAAAAAGCTCATAAAAGTCACCTAACCGAAAAAATAATAGTTCCTTTTCATAGCGAGCTTTAATACTAAAATACTGCTCCATCATAGGCGTTTGTTTCTTGCCCATCTGCTAACTCCTTTCTATAGTACCGTGCCGTATAATACCCAAGTTTGTCCTTTATCGATGCGCACATCGATAGTATCCCCGATTTTTAGAGACTCTTGTTTAGGGAATAGGACCATTTTATTACCCGACGTACGTCCAAACCACATGTTTTCATCAGTACGGCTTGGTCCTTCTACAATGATATCGTACACTTTTCCTTCCATGGCTTGGTTAAGCTCCAAGGAAATCTCATTTTGCACGTCCATCAAGGCTTGTAAACGAACACGTTTCACTTCCTCTGGCACTTGCTCTTCAAATTCCGCCGCTGGTGTGCCGGAGCGTTTGGAATAGATGAAAGTAAACGCCATGTCATACCGTACATCTTTCAATAATTGCAATGTTTGTTGGAAATCTTCCTCGGTTTCTCCAGGGAATCCAACAATAATATCTGTTGTGATAGTAACTCCATCAATTTTTTCACGGCAATATTGCAACAACTCTTTATATTGTTCCACAGAATAATGACGATTCATGCGTTTCAAAATATTGTCAGATCCAGACTGCACTGGTAAATGCAATTGTGTCACAATATTAGAAGAACGACCTAAGGCATCTACCATGCTTTTCGTCATATCTTGGGGATGGCTTGTCATATAACGAATACGCTCGATACCTGGAATACCATCTAAGGCATCTACTAAAGTACCAAAGTCTGTACCATCTTTAAAATCCAAACCATAGGAGTTTACATTTTGTCCCAACAAAGTGATTTCTTTAAAGCCCTTTTCACCTAGTTCACGCACATCCTTCACAATGGATTCTACAGGACGGCTAATTTCACGGCCCCGCACATGGGGTACGATACAGTAGGTACAAAACTTATTACAACCATTCATAATTGGTACCCACGCAAAGAAAGTACCATTTGGTTTCGCCGCCAGTTCTGGTAATACAGTGTTATCCATTTCTACATTGACTTGACGTTTTTTTGTACGTTGCACTTCTTTTACCATTTCATTGATATGTTGGATATTATGCGTGCCTAATACGATATCAATATGAGGAGCTCGTTTAAACATATCTGCTTGGTTCTTCTGTGCCATACAGCCCGTAATCGCAATGATTAAGTTTTTATTCTTTTCTTTCAAATGTTTTAACTCGCCAATGCGACCATAAATTTTATTTTCCGCCGTTTCACGAACGCAACAAGTATTTAAAATAATCAAATCCGAAGAATCTACATCTTCTGTAGGTACATATCCAACAGACTCTAATTGATGAGCTAATCGTTCAGAATCACTTTCATTCATTTGACAACCGTATGTATAAATATAGTATGACTTCATATTACTCCTTATGCTTGTATTTTACTTTTGATGGCTCAATGGTGCCACCTACCTTAATAGCAAGTCGCTCGATGGACATGCCTGTAATATATTCGATTTCTTGACGTATCGTTTTTTGCAAGGTATCCATGATTTCCTTGACAACGAATCCGAGCATAACCGTAACGTCAATTTGTAAGATTAACCCATTGGTGACTTCCTTGCTCTTTTTGATATCCATACTTCGCACATCTGTCACACCTGGGGATTTTTCAATGCTATTCTTGATAAGCGCTTGAATCACTGCATCTTCAAAAACTAGTTTGCCATAATAGCTGAAAGCTGGGCGAATTACAGATTTTTCCCATCCTTCATCTTGCTTCGTAGACAATCTAGTTCTGCGCCAGAATGATTTAATAGGATCAATTAAAAAGCCTTTAAAGTGAGGTTTTAACTCCACGGATGGAACGGGAATAATATGTTTTCCCTCTTTCAATCTGGCATGTTGTGCTTTTTCAATATCCTTCGGGCTAGCTACATCTTCAATATGAATATAATAGGACGGGCCAGGGATTCCCAAGGCCTTCGTAATTTTTCCAATCATATTTTCCGATGTGCCCAATATCATAAGGCGTTCTGGTTGAATCTCATCCAGTGCTTTTCGCACACTTTCCACCTGTTTTTTATCTTGAAAGATAGCACGACGAACAGCTTTAATACGATTTTCTTCTTTTTTAGCAGAAAAACCGCCCACAATGCGATTATTATGAATTAAAATGCCGTCATCGATAATACAAGATGCGTGGTGTTCATGGGCCACCACCAATGCTCTATGACTTTTACCTGTTCCGCTAGGGCCAATAAATGCGATTACATCCATACTACACCTCTATGCGCCTTGTAAGGCTTTTATAAACTCTGATACCCACTCACTTTGTATTTCATATTCTCCAAGGCCGATACTTTCAGGAAATCGATCTTGTATGCCGTGAAAGTCAGATCCACCGGAGATTAACAATCCCTTATCAGTGGCAAATTGATGGTATTTAGCACTATCCTCGGCAGAATGGCTAGAATGATAGACCTCCACACCATCAAAAGGCAATTCTAATAATTCATGTACATAGGTGTCATTTTCCACTAATTTAGGATGCGCTAATACAGCGATGCCACCAGCACGATGAATCAAATCGATAGCCTGTTGGGGCGCATACTTTTCCTTCGGCACAAAGCAAGGACCATTGGGGTTTAACATGGTATCAAAGGCTTCCCCTACAGTTTTCACATAGCCGTGAGCAATGAGTAATTGCGCAATATGAGGGCGGCCAAAGGACACAGCATCAGTAAAGGTATTCACCAATTCCTCATAGGAAATGTCATAGCCTGCCTCGGCACATTTATCCACCATTTTATGGATTCTAGAACGACGCACTTCTTTAAAGTGAGAAATATAATCCTGTAGTTCCGGATGGTCTAAGGAAAATTGATATCCCAATACGTGCACTTCTTTTTCATGATAATAGGTGCTAAACTCACAACCATGATAGATTTGAATCCCTGTTCTATCCTCATTTGTTAATTGCCCGTAGGCACCAACTTCATCATGATCCGTAATAGACATTGCTTGTATTTGTTTTTCTTTTGCTAATGCCACTAAATCTCTTGGCATATACGTACCGTCTGATACATTCGTATGCATGTGGAAATCGACTAACATAGACCCTCCTTTCCTAACGATTTTGTTCTTTCATACGACGCTGAATATCTCGTTTTGCATCTCGCTCCGCCATATCTTGTCGTTTATCGTAATTTTTCTTACCTGTTACAAGGCCAATAGTGACTTTAACATATCCATGACTATAGTGAAAGTTCAAGGGAATCAAAGAGTAACCTTTTTCTTTTACTTGCCCTAATAATTTATGAATCTCCCGTTTATGCATAAGCAATTTACGTGTCCGTTCTGGCTCATGATTAAATTGATTGCCTTGCTCGTATTTACTGATATGTACTTGGTATAAGAAAAGTTCACCATTTTCAATGCGACAAAAACTATCTTTTAAATTGATGCGACCAGCTCGAATGGATTTCACTTCCGTTCCCGTAAGGGCAATCCCTGCTTCATAGGTTTCATGAATGTGAAAGTCATGTCTAGCTTTGCGATTATCTACAATTAATGCATTGTTATCTTTCGCCATTACCGTTTCCTCTGTTTCTTTCCTTGTTTACGATGACTTTTTTTATGTATCGTTTCATAAAACGCTGTTTTCTTTTTTGTATCCAGCTTGCGTAGCATTTGCTCTACCGCTTTCGTGGTACCTGTCGTTTCTATTATATCATGAGTTTGTCTATCTCGATTATTTCGTTTCTCATCTTTTTTCTTTTTATACGGTGATCTATTTTTCCTTTGTGGTCTAGAAAGGGATTGTTTCCTTTCTTGACCTCTCCGTAAGTAGCCATCGATGTATTCTACCTCTCCAATGACAAAATCAATTTGTCTAAGTTCTATATCAGCCTTAATAAGAGTCACAGTAACAGGGGTTCCTAAATGATACTCTTTACCGCTTCTTCTTCCATAAGCCATATAATGCGGTTCATCAAAGACATAATGGTCATCATCCATCAAATTATATGGAACTAAACCATCCACGCCATTGTCAAGTTCAATGAATAAACCAAAGGCAGTAATGGAACTTACATGTCCTTCGAAACTTTCACCTACATATTGTGCCATATACTGGACCTTTTTCATGTCCAAGGTTTCACGTTCTGCTTCTGTGGCGATTTGTTCACGCTCTGAGCAATGAGTGGCTCCATGTGTTAAGTATGCTTCATCAGCGATAGATGCAAGTCGTTTTGGCTTGCCACCCAATACATAGCGCAAGAGTCGATGAATCATCAAGTCTGGATAGCGACGGATGGGTGATGTAAAATGGGTATATGTGTCAGATGCTAACCCAAAATGCCCAATATGTTCCGAGCTGTATTTCGCTTGTTGCATGGAACGAAGTACCATGATCTGTACCACCGGTTCAATCTCTGTACCGCTGATAGATTGCAATAATTCTTCAATATGCTTAGGCTCAACCTTGCTTGGTAATTTCACAGGATATCCAGAATGATGTAGGACAGTAATAAGTTGCTCTAACTTAGCATCCTTTGGATCTTCGTGAATACGATATATGGATGTGTCCAAACGTTCACTAAGGAAAGTTGCCACCGTTTCATTGGCCAACAGCATGCATTGTTCAATTAATTTTTCTGCAATGGTTCTATCTTTTCGTATGATTCGTTGAGGAATGCCCGTAGCATCTAAGAGAACTTTATACTCTGGAAGCTCAAAACTTATGGCCCCAGCTTGTTGGCGCATCTTTATCAATTGGTATGCCAATGTTTCCAAAGTTCGTACCATATCCATGAGAGGTGCCAAATCATCAGGAATAATGTTCTCTTCTAAGGCTAAGTAAATCTCCTTGTAGCTACAACGACGAGTGATATGAATAATGGATGGCTTTATAGAATAGTGCAACACTTTACCTTGAGGACTTACTTCCATAATACAGGACATAGCATAGCGATCTTCTTTAGCTTGCAACGAGCAAATACCGTTTGATAGCTCCACCGGTAACATAGGGATGACACGGTCCACCAAATATACACTGGTGCCACGGCGGTATGCCTCTTGGTCAATGATTGACCCAGCTGGCACGTAGTGGCTGACGTCTGCAATATGAACCCCCAATTCAATATTGCCATTATCCAATACTTTCGCATGCACAGCATCATCTAAATCCTTCGCATCTTCACCATCGATGGTGATCATTTCTATATGTCGTAAATCTAGTCGGTCTGATTCGTCAGTAACTGTGAAAGAAATCTTCCGGGCCTCTTCTTGCACATCTTTTGGAAACTCTTTTGGCAAATCAAAGGTAGCCATCACGGACAATACATCTAAATCCGGTGTAGAACTATCCCCTACAATTTCCACAATTTTGCCTTCTGCTTTGCGATGTTCCTCTGGCCAAGCTGTCAATTCAACTACTACGGTGGCACCACTTCGTGCATCCATAGTACATTCTAAAGGAATATAAATATCCTCACCTAATCGTTCATTATGAGGTGTCACAAAGCCACTTTTAGGAAGTCGTTCAAATATACCTACTACACGAGTTGTATTTCGAGTCACAACACGACGGATGATACCTTCTGCATTTCGTTCACTCGTACCTTTTCGCTTGATAATATATTCTACTTCATCATCATGCATAGCTGTCCCTGCACAACCATTGGGAATGAATACATCTGGCAAATTACCTTCCGAAGGTATAACAAATCCAAATCCTTTTTTACTGGCTTTATAGATACCAATCAATTTCGTATCTTCTGTTTTTTGATAGGACCCATATTCACCGTCTTTGATACGAATGCATCCTTCTTCTTCTAACTCATGTAATACAGAAAAATAAGCCTGAATCTCTTCGCCTTTATAACCTAAGATGAAAGGAACATCTTCGATATGATAGGATTCAGGCCATATATCTCTAAAAAATCCTAATATTTCTTCTCTCATAGTACCTCAGTATTTCTATAAAAAAAACCTACCATAGGGTAGGGTTTTTTATGTATTAATAAGAACTTAACACTAAATCTAAAGCTAGACTAACTAATACGAACAAAGTAGCAAGAATCACCGTACAACGTGATAAAAATCCATCTACGCCACGCTCTTTACCACCAAATACGGAATCTGCTGCGCCGGAAACAGCACCGCCCATACCAGCACTTTTACCAGTTTGTGCTACTACTACCACAATTAAAAGAATAGAAATAATAATTTCAACAACCATTAAAAAATCTCTCATGAATCTCTTCCTTTCTGTATTAACGGTTATGACCGAAGTAAACTTCCATTTTTTTCTTAACTCGCTGCAATGCATTATCAATGGATTTTACAGAACGATGATGTTCTTCTGCCATTTCTTGATACGACTTGGCATCCATATATCCACGTAATACATCCCACTCTAGAGGACTAAGAACAGCCTCCATCACTTCCTTAATCAGAGCATATTGCTCTCTATTGATGACTACTTCTTGAGGATCAAGATTCTTTTCTGTTTCTAACACTTCAATGAGCGTTCGTTCTGAGTCATCATAGGCCGGCTTACTTAAAGAGATATATGAGTTCAAAGGAATATGTTTCTGGCGACTCGCCCCTTTGATGGCAGAAATGATTTGACGTGTAATACATAATTCAGCAAATGCTTTAAAGCTAACCTCATGGTCTTTATTAAAATCGCGCGTTGCTTTATATAAACCAATCATACCTTCTTGTATAATATCTTCTTTATCAGCACCCATTAAAAAATAAGACCTAGCTTTAGATCGAACAAAATTTTTATATCGTTGCACAATATAATCAGTAGCATAATGATTATTCTCACGTTGATAGATAGTAACAATTTCTTCATCAGTTAATGAAGAAAAACGTTCAAACTCAGCTACTGTTTCTGTTTCATATGACATAGGATTCCTCCTGTGACTCTGTACTAGGAATGATATTTAATAGTATACACTATCTATATAAAAAAGTACATATTTACATTTGACTTTCACAACATATATCTATATAATTATAAGACAATAATAACATATGGGGACGTAAAGGTTTCGACAGGTATGGATGTATCTTAGAAAGCGAGCTGGTGTCTCACTCGACCATAAATCAGTGAACCTTAAATTAAACGCAGAAGAAAATTTTGCATTAGCTGCATAAGCTACGTCACACCTTCTCTCGCCCGTGGAGAGGGATGTGGCGTCAAACTACGGGCTAGCTAGTTCTATCTGCTCAATTAGATCTAGTTAAATCTTATGAGCTAGGATAGCTTAGGTTGTTGGTGTCCAAACACTATCCGAAGTTTAAAACATCAACTGCGCTCGGAGAGGTCTAGGGGGCAACATGTTTGGACAGGGGTTCGACTCCCCTCGTCTCCACCACAATACCAAATAAGATAACCGCTTATTCATAAGTGTTCGTAAGTGTTCACGAATACGATGAATAAGCGGTTTTTTAGTATTCTACACTATTTTAAATGTTCGTAAGTGTTCGTATAGTTTAGGTGATTTTGCCCATTTTTTGCCCATTCAAAATTCACAAAGTGCGTGACGGGCTTCTTATAATTTCCTAGAATGTATGGCGAACTCCGACTTTCAATTGCCAGTTTTGTCGTACTCGATCACGGGTAGATCGTTGCGCCTCAAGGTACACCTGTTCTGTCTTAGCTCGATTCATATAGGAGAAGCCTAAGCCGTAGGTAAACCAATGACCTTTGTAAGAAAGTTGCTGCGTAGTGCTTTCATTAAATGTCAGTGTTCGATTGCCGAGGAATTCTTTTTCATACATCACTTTCACATACGGATTCCATGCAGTGCCAGATGACTTATCTACTCCTGCCCGTACGCCAATGCGACCTACTAGGCTGTGCATAGATCCTAACTGGCTATGTAATCCATTGGATATATCCATGCTATATCCTTTGCTCGCTTCGTAAGTCAGTTGTGCTTCTGGTTGTATAAATAAACCTTCTCCATCTTTGCCGGAGCGGTACTTACGTTTTCCCAGTTCCACAGATGCCAAGAATGAGTTCGTGTGCATAGTGGTTGATCGCAAGGCCTCATTAGAATAGTTAACTAAGTTGAAATCACCATGAGAGCGTCTCACTTTACCTACTAGATCTACATATACATTAGTATCCTTGTACAATCGAGTGGAGTAGAAACCAAGCTCAGTACCTGATAACTTTGCATGGCCTTGGTATTCATCAAGAGTAGCTGTCGATTGCATCATACCTACGGTAAAACCACTATAGTGAATCCACGTATCCCGTGGATGTATCCAATTATAGCCACCTTTAAGTCCCCAGTATCGTTGTTGGTAACCACCATGATGGGAAGAGTCAAACTTGCCATTCGTATAATTAGCCCATACCGTATTAGACCGTTCCACATCTTTATGAAGATGGATTTCTCCTAACCGCTGAACCAATGTTTCTATATTGCCTAAGTGTAAATTATACAATAAATTATCGAATTGAATGGTCGAGTGTGCCCCTGGTGTCAATTTACCCTTACCATTATCCTCATAAGGGAATAGATACCAGTTATTTACATTTGCATCATTAATAGAAATAACTTTTGAATCCGTAGGTCTGCCTAATGTATATAGGTAGGCCCCTTTTTCAATGACAGTTTTAGGAAGCCTAGGCTTTTTATCATCTGTAGGAACTGCTACATGATTATCTTTATTAAGTAATGAAAATACTGCCTTATGATCCTCTGGTTTACCTAAACTTTCCACTAATTGCAACACTTCTGTGCCCGTAGATTTGGAATCTGCCATATTTTGGAAATGAATCCCATGTTCCCCTTCACTACTGGACTTAATGGTGAGTTTGTCTGTATGACCTGATCCCACATTGCCAGCCATATGGAGTACACCACCCGTTCCTGCTAGGGTATCTACAGTTAAGGATAGAGGAACCTCTGTATCACCAAATCGAACTTCTCCTGCATTAGATAGGTCCAATCGATTAATCTTAGAGTTATCAGTCATTTCCCAATAATTGCCACCATCTACTTTCACATGTATGTTACCAGTACCTGCATTGTCCGCTTTGCCAATGAGATAGGAGTCCTTCGTTAATAGGTTAACATCAACTGTGCCTCCATTTGCAGCAAATACATTACCTACTATGGTTGTCGTATCCTTACCGGATACAGTAATAGTTGTATTCTTGCCACCTGCCACTAAGGCAGGGTCTATTGGATTACCATCAATGTTTAACTTTTTATTGAAAGTTATGGTATTCGCGTTCGTATCACTATCTGCATCAGTTCTCGCCAGTACACCTACTTTTGCTTTTCCAGTACCACGCATAACAATCGATACATCACCGTTGAAAGTAGTATTCGTTATATTATTCGTATTACTATGTATTTGTGAGATGCCAGTTCCTGATCCTTCTGTATCTACCTTAATCGCTAACGACGAATCTGCATCAGAGGTTATGGTTGTACCAGCTCCCGAATTCGCTTTATCTTTTTCAACTCGTATGCCATATCCATTCGCTATCGCCTCAGTGGCAATGCTGTTCTTACCTTTCCAATGAATGGAGTTACTCCCAGCACCGGCTTTTCTCGCACTCACCAGATTCAAGCCATAGGCATAGGCACCTTTTGTAGTGATATTCGTAGTATCTAAGGTAACTGTATTTGTGCCTTGATTCTCAGATCCTATATCAATACTTCTAGCCACGTAGTTGGATGCTGTTTTCACATCACTATGGGTTATCTTCACTGTATTCTCACCATTCTCAGCGCTCATTCTCACACCGTAGACCCACGGTTTCCCTATGGATGTAGAATCTGTGGTAACCGTTGTATTCTGTAGGTCTACCGAGTTTTTACTAGGCTTTTCATTAGCATCGGTTGTCCCAGTTGTATCATTCAAACTAGAAGATACTTCAATGCCATATACTTCATCTTTACCGGTTGTAGAAATATTATTCTTAGCACCTGCAAGGGTGATTCGATTTTCACCGTGGGATTCAGCATTGACATACATGCCCCAAACAGTACCACCAGCGCTCTTCGTGATGAAATCCGTATTCGCCTTTAAAGTAATCTCGGAGAAACCATGATTTTCCGTATCCGTATTGACATGTAATGTATTCTTTGTGTTATTCGCTGATTCGTTAGTGATGGTAGATACAAAGTTCTTTCCTTCTTTTGATGTCACATGAACACCGCCATGATAGTTCACATTAGATAAAAATCGCATCTCAGTATCCGTATTGCCTGAGATAGTACTTGTCACATTTCCATCAAAGATAAGACTAGATCCACCTTTTTCGGCTTCAATCGTATCCTTAGTAGACACAGTGCGATACCGATTTTCCCCATTGTTTTCTAGGCGGAACGCAGCCACTTCCAAATTATTTGTAGTAGACTCCATATTCATGGTCAAATCATCATGAAAATGCACATGGGATTCTCCCCCTTGATTCGTTTGTTGAAAGAATCCATTCACACGCTTTTCATAGGACTTTAAATTTCCAGGATTAATCGTTTGCACGTGGGTATCCATAGTCACTTTCTTTAAAAAGTTCACCGTAGACACTGGCTTCGTCACATCACCCGAACCTTCTCCGACTACTTTTACCACATTAAACATAGGATAAAATTTTCCATGATATGTTTTATGGGTTGTAACATTAAAATTTGTATTCGCATCAAAATTAAGAATCGTTTCTGACCGATCAACCAGCTTACTATTGGAGTTATACACATATACCCCATCTTGCCAATCAATAGAGGTGCCATCATCTACATGAATGAAATGAATCGTCCCTTTCGACGCTAATGTCGTTTCCGTAGTTGGTTTCGTCCGAATGTCATTCGGAGCCGTCATATTTCGATTTGTGATAATTTCATTAACCGTATTACCGCCATCTATATACTTGGTTTTCGTCCCTAAGATAGTGCCATCAGCATACTTATACTCATACTTAATTTTTGTAGCACTATTTTCAGTAATAGTGCCCCCATTCCTAGCTAACTTCTCACCTAGGGAAATCGTATCTACCGTTTTCCAATCATTTCGAGTTACCGTGTCTACAGTAAAGCCTTCCCCTCTAGCTAATAATGGAATCGCCGCCAATACTAGTAATGCTAAATGTTTATGTTTCACACGTATTCTCCTCTCTTTTTTTGAATCTATGTGTCCAACCTAGCTTAAATTGCAGAGATTGTAACATTTTATAAGTCATTATAGGTGTATTCACCTGATGCTTTCCTGCATAGGCAAAAGTATACAGTGGTGTTTCTTCAATGAACCCCTCCGCTCCCCACACAATAGAGACAATAGACGTGGTAATTAAGCCTAACCATAACTTGCTTCGTTTCATATTGATATATGATACATAAAGCTTGAAATAAACTACCTGTAAATAAAAGTATGAATCAGTTACTTTTATTCTACTCTTTTTATATCACTTTATCTAGTTGTAATATACAGTTTTCATGCACTATGACTAAATAGTATACGTATAGTTACGCTTTTGAGTATATTTGATTCTATAAAATACGCATTCTTTTCTCTTTTATCTATGACAAAACGACTCATTAAGGAATCCTCAATGAGTCGTTCGTTCTTTCTATCTCTATGCAATTAAATTTGAGTCATTACATACTATATCCATCTTTTAGCAAGCGAAGTAATCCTTGTACAGAAGTCGTTACTTCATCGATTTTTACTGTGCTTATGGATCCATCTTTACGAACACGCAATTCTACTTCCCCAGATTCGATAGTATTTTTACTTACCGTAATACGTACAGGATAGCCGATAAGGTCGGCATCTTTAAATTTCACACCAGCGCGGTCTTTTCGATCATCCAATAGTACATCCACACCTGCCTGTTGCATTTCTTTGTACAAGCGTTCGCTCACTTCCATCAAAGCTTCATCTTTTGCATTAATAGGAACAATGACAACCTCAAATGGAGCAATTGCTACTGGCCAAATGATGCCATTTTCATCATAACTTTGTTCAATAGCAGCTGCCAATGTACGTCCTACACCGATACCATAGCAACCCATTTGGAATGGAGTTGGGCGACCACCTTGGTTCAATACGGTAGCATTCATAGATTCAGAGTATTTTGTACCCAATTTGAATACTTGACCTACTTCAATACCTTTGTCGATGCGAAGTTGACCACCACACTTAGGGCATGGATCGTCTAAGGTAATCAAACGAATTGGTGCCACGATGATGTCGTCTACATTGAAATCACGGTGAGGATTGATATTGATATAATGTGCATCTGCTGTATTAGCGCCACCACATACATTGTGTAAATTCATCACTGTTTCATCCACTACAATGGCGAACTCTTCTGATTGTGAAAGTCCCACAGGGCTAATGAATCCAGCTGTTAATCCTACACGAGATAAATCTTCTGGAGTAGCCATTTCTGGCTCAATACCGCCTTCTACAGCACGTTGTACAGCGATTTCATTCACTTCATGGTCACCGCGAACAATGGCAAGAATCACTTTACCTTCAATGTTGTATACGACCGCTTTGATTGTTTTTTCCAATGGTAATTCCAACATCTCTGCTACAGCTTGAATTGTTTTTGCATCTGGTGTAGATACAGTTTCCATTGCTTTTGGTTCTTCTGCATCCACTTCCAATGCTTTTGGTTGGCCAATTTCAATATTCGCTGCATAATCACATTTCGTACAGTGGATGACATCTGCTTCTCCAGATTCCGCCAATGCCATGAACTCAAAACTACCAGAACCGCCAATAGCGCCATTATCTGCTTCTACTGGTTTACATGTTAAGCCACAACGTTTGAAGATCTTGCTATATGCTTCATACATATCCCAGAAAGATTTGCTCATACCCTCTTCGTCGATGTCAAAGGAATAGGCATCTTTCATAATGAACTCACGGCTACGCATTAATCCGTAGCGTGGACGACGTTCATCGCGATATTTATTTTGAATTTGATATAAACTCAATGGCAATTGACGATAGGAGTTTACTTCTCCTCGCACTAAATTAGTTACCATTTCTTCATGAGTTGGTCCTAAACAATATTCACGACCATGACGGTCAGAAATACGCATCATTTCTGCACCGTACGCAGCCCAACGACCAGATTCTTCCCATAATTCACTAGGTTGAAGAATAGGCATCATAATTTCTTGGCTGTGAATGGCTTCCATTTCTTCACGGATAATAGCATTAATTTTATGGATACTGCGCCACGCTAATGGTAAATAGGTGTATAAACCACCAGCTACTTTGCGAACAAAGCCAGCGCGCAACATTAATTGTTGGCTAATTACATCAGCATCGGATGGCATTTCCCGTAATGTTGGTGCATATAAGCAACTTGCTAACATAACTTACTCCTTTATATTCTATATGATTCATACGTATTGGAAATATCTTAACTATATACTATGGATTTACTATACCATGTATTCTAATAGTAAGGGATAGTATTTCATTTTAGAAAACAAAATTTTCCTCTCCTTATTTGTCTTCTAGTGTCAACAGATATTGATCTATTTCAGCAAATAAGGTATCCACTAACTCTTGTTCCGGCACCGTTTTCAAAACCTTTCCTTTGCGGAAAATAATACCCTGTCCTTTACCTCCTGCAATGCCAAAATCAGCTTCTCGTGCTTCCCCAGGTCCGTTTACAACACAGCCCATAACAGCTACACGGATTGGTGCTTTTATAGATTTCAATCTTTCTTCAACAATGTCTGCCATATTGAATAAATTGACTTGGCATCTGCCACAGGTAGGGCAAGAAATCATAGTCGCTCCAAAGGTACGAAGTACCAAGGAGCTTAAAATAGTTTTTGCTACTTCTACCTCATGGATAGGATCTCCCGTTAGAGACACACGAATCGTATCACCAATACCATCTGCTAATAGTGTTCCAATACCGATAGCAGATTTAATCGTTCCTTGTTTGATGGTGCCTGCTTCTGTGACGCCTAAATGCAATGGATATGGTATTTTACTGGATAATTTGCGGTATGCTTCAATCATTAAAGGTACATCTGTAGCTTTAATAGAAACTTTCATTTGGTCATATTCTAAAGATTCTAAGATACGAATATGTTCTAAGGCAGTATCCACCATACCATCCGCTGTAGGATGTCCACCATGGGCATCTAATACATGTTGTGGTAAAGAACCAGCATTGACGCCTATACGAATAGGAATCAATTTAGGTTTCGCTTTTTCCACAACTTTTACCACATTATCGATACTACCAATATTTCCTGGATTAATGCGAAGCCCATCGATACCACTATCAATAGCTTGTAGTGCTAAGCGGTAGTCAAAATGAATATCAGCAATTAATGGAATCATAGCACGTTCTTTAATATCTTTTATTGCTTTTGCGGCTGCCATATCAGGAACAGCTAAACGAACTAGTTCACAACCAGCGGTAGCCAAGCGATTAATTTCTTCAATAGATTGCTCAACTTTTACAGGATTTGTAGTAATCATGGATTGGATACTGACAGGTGCGTGATTCCCAATATGGACGGTACCCACTTGAATACCTTTTGTCGGTTTACGTTCTATCATAGTATACCTCTAAAATAGTCTTAGAATATCTTGGAATGTAGAATATACAAACACTAACAATAATAGGCCTACCCCAGTCATTTGGATGTATTGCAATGCCTTTTCTGGCAGCTTACGACCCGTAATACCTTCCAGAATCAACAACACCAAATGTCCACCATCTAGTACAGGAATTGGCAATAAATTGATTACGCCAAGATTTAAACTCAATAAGGCAGTGAATAACAGCAAACTGATAAAACCATGTTGTGCTACTTGCCCTGCCATTTGTGCTACACCGATAGGTCCAGCTACATCGCCTTTACTGTGCCCTGTTACAATATTCCATAAACCTTGTACCATATCAGCAAGAGTAGATCCAGTGTGTATTAATGCTTGCACTGCAGATTCACCAATACCGTACTCTTTTACTTCTAATACTGGATTGATTCCGATAACGGCTCTATCACCAGATTCACGAGGAATGACAGTGGTAGATATACTCTCACCATTTCTATCTAATGTAACAGATACTACATGATTACTATGGCCTTTCAGAGACTCTGTAATATCTTTCCATTCTGTAATGGGTTGACCATTGATGGATACAATTTTATCTCCTTTTTGGATACCAGCTGTAGCTGCTGGATTTCCTGCTAAGGTATCTCCGATAATTGGTTCATGAGATGGAATTGTGGTGCCATGAAAGGCGAATACAAAAAAGTATATCACAATAGCCAACAAAAAATTAAATGTAGCACCTGCAGCGATCACGATAAATCGTTGCCATACAGGTTTGCTGTTGAACCCACGGTCACCTGCATCTTCAGAAGGATCCATACCAGCAATTTTGTTGAATCCACCTAATGGCAAAAGACGTAAAGAGTAAAGTGTTTCTCCTTTTTGTTTTTGTATAACATTAGGGCCAATGCCGATAGCAAATTCATCAACACGCATGCCGCAGGCTTTCGCCGTTAGAAAATGTCCTAATTCGTGAATCATAACAATCACACCGAATACAAAGACAGCTCCTAAAATTGTAATTAACATGCACTTCTCCTTTGTATTTCTTTAGTAGCTTCTTGTCTAGCCCACGCATCCATGGCCAGTACATCATCAATAGATGTAGGTACACCATTGTTCATGCGTTCAATAACGGTTGAAACTACTTCATATATATGTCCATAAGTAATTCGTTCATCCAGTAAGGCATAGACCGCCATTTCATTGGCTGCATTGAATACAGCAGGTGCATAACCACCTTCTTTTCCCACTGTGAAAGCGAGCCGTAAGGCAGGAAAATCATCCCACCTAGGTGCCATAAACTGAAGATCTAAACCCTTAGTAAAATCTAAATGTTCCATTTGTAATGGATATCGTTTTGGATAGGTCATCGCGTATTGGATAGGCTCACGCATATCTGGATTCCCTAATTGTGCCAAAATAGCTCCATCTTTCATTTGAATCATAGAGTGTACAATACTTTGCGGATGTACTACTACATCAATATGATCGTAATCAAAATCAAACAACCAATGTGCTTCAATCACTTCTAATCCCTTATTGAATAATGTAGCTGAGTCAATGGTAATTTTATTTCCCATATTCCATGTGGGATGTGCCAAGCAATCCTTTGCGGTCGCTGTATATAAATCTTCTGACTTCCAATGACGTAAGGCACCACCTGAAGCTGTAATAATTAACTTCTCAACATTACTTTTATCTTGCCCTTCCAAACACTGAAAAATTGCACTATGTTCACTATCAATGGGTAAAATCGACACGCCATAGTCTTGTGCTGCCTTTGTAATCAAAGAGCCACAAGCCACTAAGGTTTCTTTATTAGCAAGACCAATTATTTTCTTAGCTCGAATCGCAGCCATTGTTGGTTCAATACCTGCAGCACCAACTACGGCAGTAACCACCATTGTCGCTTCTGGCAAGATAGCTGCCGCAATCAAGGCTTCCTTGCCACTTACAATCTCTGTAGGTCCTTGATAACGATTTTTCAGTATAGAATAAGCACGCTCATCTACAACGCCCACCATAATCGGATTAAATTCTGTAATTTGTTGTTCTAGCAAATCAATGTTGCTATGTGTTACTAGTGCCACTGCTTGAAATTGATCTGGATGTTGACGAATGACATCTAACGTTTGTGTTCCTATAGACCCGGTGGAGCCTAAAATACTTATAGCTTTCATAAAGGTCTCCTTAAGATTAAATCTTTACAGCATAAGAATATATGCTAATACTAATGGTGCCGCAAATAGTAGACTATCAAAACGATCTAATACACCACCATGACCAGGCAATAATGTACCGGAATCTTTTTTATTTGCTTCACGTTTTAATTTAGATTCAAATAAATCTCCTAGCGGTGCTAATATGCCGACAATTATACCTATTCCAACACCAAAATTTATTGGTAATCCTAAGCAAATAGAGCCAATCCATCCTGTCAAGACACAGCCAATAAAACCACCAATGAAACCTTCTAAGGTTTTATTAGGGCTAATGCTAGGTACGATGTTTCGTTTACCAATGGAGCGACCCACAAAATAGGCAAATGTATCACTGGCCCAAATAGAGATTAGCACAAGCCAGATGACAGCCATACCGAACCCATCTTGATCAGCGTAATAGCTCGTATTTTCATAGATTTTATTATCACGTAACACCATCAGTGCTATAAAGCCACTTGTGACATACAACAAGCTACTGATGGTAGATTGTACTGCTGGAAGCGTTATTTTTCCGTTGCAGAAGGTATATTCAATGACCATAGCCAACATCACCAAAACGCCTAGAAATATTGCTAATGGATAGTTACCAAACACTAAGGAACCGCATACAAGAACAATATAAATTAGTCCCCATAATGGTAACAAACGGCGTTTCATATGACGAAATAAGCTGACACACTCTACCCAACCAACGAAAGCCAACACGGACATCACAAGATTAAAAAATTGACCCCCATAGGTGATGGCAACCGCCAACAAGACAACGCCAATCAAAGCTGTGATGAGACGGGTTTTTAACATATTATTTCTCCTCTTTTAAACCACCAAATCTACGTTCACGTTGTTGGTATGCCAAAATGGCTTCTTCCAACACTTGTGGTGTAAAATCTGGCCAATGTAAAGGGGTAAACCAGAACTCTGCATAGGCAATTTGCCATAGTAAAAAATTGCTGATACGTGCATCATTGCTTGGTCGAATCAGTAAATCTACACGGTCAAATTCTTGTGTATCTAAATAGGAAGAAATCAATGTTTCTGTAATATCCTCTTCAGAGATGATACCGCTTGCCACATCCTGGACAATCCGTTGTGTAGCTCGAGTGAGTTCGTCGCGTCCCCCATAGTTAATCGCTAATTGCAAAGTGATTCCTGTATTTTCTTGTGTCAAATCCTCAGATTCTTTGATGATTTTTTGTAACTCTTCAGATAGCTTAGTAATATCTCCCACAAAACGAATACGCACGCCTTCCGCATGCATTCGTTTTACATTTGAAAGTAAATACTCTTTAATAAGACCCATTAACAGGCTGACTTCTTCTTCTGGGCGTTTCCAATTTTCTGTGGAAAAACCATATACAGTCAGTGCTTTCACACCAAATCCTTGGGCAGCTTTCACAATGTCCTTTAATACTTCCGCACCTGCGCGATGCCCCATACTACGTGGCATACCTTTCCGCTTTGCCCATCTTCCATTACCATCCATGATAATGGCAATATGTTCTGGAATATTAGTAGGATCTACAGTCGGTCTCTCTTGTTGTTTACTTTTCTTCCATAAGTTTTTTAGCATACTGTACCTCATTCGACTGTGCCACATGACTGGCTACCATAGGATGAAAGAGAACTATCTCCCATGCACCTTCTTTTACTATGACACGGCCTACATAACATTCTTCGGAAGAAATGGAAAAGAACCGATTATAGTTCTTTTCTATTTTTGTAGTAAAAGGGATAGAGGCAGCCTGCAAAAGAGACTGTGCAAGCTGCCATGGAAATCCCAAAATAGATGTATGTTCCATTAGACAGACATAACATCCTTTTCTTTTGTATCGCGAAGTTCATCAATTAGTTTGATTTTTTTATCAGTCAATTTTTGAACTTGTTCTTGCCCATCCTTTGACACATCTTCAGTAATTGTTTTCGCTTTTTCTTCTTTTTTAATTGCATCATTAGCATCACGACGAATGTTGCGGACTGCAACTTTAGCATCTTCTGCTTTTTTGCTTACTACTTTTACTAATTCTTTACGGCGTTCTTCTGTCAATTGAGGTATAGCCAAACGAATAGACTCACCATCGTTATTAGGGTTTAATCCTAAATCGGATGTTAAGATAGCTTTTTCAATAGCACCAATCATAGTTTTATCCCATGGAGCGATTAAAATCATGCGAGGATCTGGAGCAGATACATTTGCCACTTGATTAACGGGTGTTGGTGCACCATAGTAATCTACCATAACGGAATCCAACAAAGATGTATGCGCACGACCTGTGCGTACATTAGCAAATTCATGTTTTAAGGATTCAATTGTTTTGTCCATGCGCGCTTCTTCGCGGCTAATAATTTCTTTAATTTCCATAGTGTTCACCTTTTATTTTACGATAGTACCGATGGCTTCTCCCTTAGCAGCACGAGTAATGTTACCAGGAATATCCATGCTAAATACAACGATAGGAATATGATTATCTTTACATAATGTAGTTGATGTAGCATCCATTACTTTCAATTCTTTGCTAATTACATCCATATATGTCAATTCATCGAATTTTACAGCATTTGGATTTGTTTTAGGGTCGGAATCGTATACGCCATCAGCAAATTTTTTCGCCATTAAAATAGCATCTGCTTCGATTTCAGCAGCACGCAAAGCAGCTGTTGTATCTGTAGAGAAGTATGGATTACCCGTACCTGCTGCAAAGATAACAATACGACCTTTTTCTAAGTGACGAATGGCACGACGACGAATGTAAGGTTCTGCTACCTCTTGCATTTCAATCGCTGTTTGAACACGAGTTGCTACGCCTGCATTTTCAAGAGCATCTTGTAATGCGATAGCATTCATCACTGTCGCAATCATACCCATATAATCAGCAGATGCACGATCCATACCTTTAGCACTACCGGATAGTCCACGCCAAATATTTCCACCGCCTACAACGATAGCAATTTCAATACCACTTTCTTTGGAAAGTGCTGCAATTTCTTGCGCTAATGGTTCTACCACTTGAGGATTAATACCAAATCCTTGATCACCTGCTAAGGCCTCACCGCTAAGTTTTAATACGATACGTTTAAATTTACGTTCACTCATGTCCTTCTCCTTATGACGTTTCTAACAAATAATTCAAAAATAAGAGAACACTTGCGGTGTTCTCTTATCTCCGTACTTATTTACCTACAGTAGCCATAACTTCTGCAACGAAATCGTCTTGTTTCTTTTCGATACCTTCGCCTAATGCATAGCGAACATAACGACGTACGTTAATGTTTTCACCGATTTTAGCGATTGCTTCATTGATCATAGCTTGTACAGTTTTTTCACCGTCTTTAATGAAAACTTGTTCTAATAGGCAGTTTTCTTTATAGAATTTTTCAACGCGGCCAGCTACCATTTTTTCAAGTACTGCTTCTGGTTTTGGTTTACGGCCAGCTTTAACGTCTTCTTCAGCTTCTACTTTAGCTTGTTCCATCAATACAGCTTTTTCGTGTTCGATTACATCAGCTGGAACATCTTCACGTTTTAAGTATGTTGGGTTAGCAGCAGCGATTTGCATTGCTACATCTTTGCAAAGAGCTTGGAAATCATCAGTTTTAGCAACAAAGTCTGTTTCACAGTTGATTTCTACCAATACGCCGATACGTCCACCACCATGAATGTAAGATGCTACTACACCTTCAGCTGCAATACGACCAGCTTTTTTAGCTGCCGCAGCTAAGCCTTTTTCACGAAGAAAGTCAACTGCTTTTTGGATATCGCCTTCAACTTCTACCAATGCTTTTTTAGCATCCATCATACCTGCGCCAGTCATGTCGCGTAATTCTTTTACTAAAGCTGCTGTAATTTGAGCCATGATTTTTCCTCCTATAAATAATTAAGGTAAGACCTTAGCCTTACCTTAATTTTACATCGTTATTACTTATTTATCAATTAAGACTATGTCTGTATATATTGTTAAATAATCTTACAGATTCTTAAGCTTCTTCAGAAGCAGTTTCTGTACCGAAAGCGTCTTGTTCACCTTGACGACCTTCTAAAATAGCGTCAGCCATTTTACCAGCTAATAATTTAACTGCGCGAATAGCGTCATCATTTGCTGGGATAGGGAAATCAACTTCGTCTGGATCACAGTTAGTGTCCACAGTAGCTACTACAGGAATACCTAATTTTTTAGCTTCTGCGATAGCGATTTTTTCTTTTTTAGGGTCGATTACGAAAAGTGCACCTGGCATTTCTGGCATATCTTTGATACCGCCAAGATATTTTTCCAATTTTTCCCATTCATGACGAAGACGAATTACTTCTTTTTTAGGAAGAACTTCGAATGTTCCATCTTCAGCCATTTTTTCTAATTGTTTTAAACGTTTAATACGAGCTTCGATAGTTTTGAAGTTAGTCAACATACCGCCCAACCAACGTTCGTTAACGAAGTACATATTAGCACGAAGAGCTTCTTCTTTAACAGCTTCTTGAGCTTGTTTTTTAGTACCTACGAAAAGGATTGTTTTACCTTCTTGAGCTACTTCACGTAAGAAATCATACGCTTCTTCTACTTTTTTTACAGTTTTTTGAAGGTCAATGATATAAATACCATTACGTTCAGTGAAGATGAATTTAGCCATTTTAGGATTCCATCTTCTTGTTTGATGTCCAAAGTGAACACCAGCTTCTAATAATTGTTTAAGTGATACTACTGCCATGTTGGCACCTCCTGTTAAAAAACCTCCGCAACTCTCATCCCTCAGCAAACGCGAAATTGCGCACAGAACTGATAGTCTAGTTGCGTGTGTATTCATACTTGGTTAGTATAGCATAAAATGTGGGGTGAACGCAAGAGGGAATGCCTTAATTGCATCTATAAATCTTTCTTAGTAAATGAAATATTTCTAATTTCATATTTAAGCTTAGGATTTTTTTCATTATCTTCTTTTATAGATTTTCTAATTAACTCTTCCTCTTGTTTAAAGGCTTCTTCAAAAAATGAGTCATCTCCTTTATACAGCATCTTTTCACCATCACTAACAAGTATTAGCTTTCCACCATCTTCTTTAATACTATGTGATGCTCCATTCGATGCCGAATACACAAAACCATCTCTTACAGTAAGAATTTCTTCATATTTTTTAAACTTGTCAACTTTTCCTACCCATTCTTGTATTTCATCATATTGCGGAACTACACCAGCCTTATTAACACCTTTTTGTATTCCCCACATAGGATATCCTTCATAATCCTTAAAGTATTCTTCTTTATTTAAGAATTTGTGCTCTTCTTTAAATCCTTTTTGATAATACTTAGATTCCACCATTTTATATGTATGGTCACTAACTTTTTCAAGTGTTATTTTGTATATTGTACCACTTCTATAGCCAGATCCATCGGTTGAACCCGGTTGATATTGATACCACGTCCCTGATAAATCCGGACTGCCCCCTAATGAAGATACTGATCCGCAACCTGCCAAAGAGGCAACTATAGCTACTAAAGCAAAACCTTTTACAAAAGCTTGTTTTACGTTCATTTTACACACCTCTTCGTTTCCATACAATAAATCCACCGATTGCACCACCTATAACAATAATCGCAATAATTGTATTTCTGAAGAAATGAGAGGCGGTTGTAAATACAAAACGAATTTCTTTATCTTTCACAAATGTGATTGTATCGTCTTTCACTACACCATCTGTTTCAAATTCTTTTTTAATATCCCCATCAACTGTAATTTTTGTAGTACCAAAGGATTTACCCATATAGAACATGTATTCATTACTTTCATCACCATATGGGAAAATAACATTTTCCGCAGGAGTGCTACCTAATGCACCATAAATGATTCTGTATGTTTTTGTTAATTCCTTGTCATCATCAAATTTTGCTGTAATCTTCCAATTGCCAGATTTTACGGTACCATCTTTATCATTAATTTCTTTACCTGTTGGATCTACAGCTTCTAGTTTAATGTGCTTATCAGCAAACTCTTTTAGTGCTTGCTGGTCTTTTTGAATTTTTTCTTTAGTTTCCTTATCATCTAATTTTCCTACAGGCACGGAACCTTTTGCTTCTTTTTGTAAAGAATCTTGAAGTGCCGACTCTAATTCCACTTTACTCATTGGCTCAGGAATTTGTAGTTGTGACTCCCATTTACCACTAAAATCATTATCCACTTCAATATTCGAGTCCAGACTCGCACAACCCGCCAACACAAATAACGAGCAAGCTATCCCTAATAGTTTCCATCTTTTCACAATACATCCCCCTTGTTACGATAAGTATAAAACTGTTTTATGGATTAATAATCCCAGCCGAACATATGGAAGAGCCGGTCTTTGATGTGTTCGTCTTCAGAGTCTGGAATGTAGTTACCACGATATTTACTTTCTATACTACTATCTTTGTAAATTAAATTACCATGAACATCATAATAGGAGGTTGGTATAGAATACATTCCAACATTATGCCAAGACACTGAATTTACATAATATCTATTTGAATAATATTCTACAGTTACGACATCAGGTTTTACTTCCCCAAATCCGCCTAACCATTGGGATCCTAAAGGAGTAAATTCACGTTTAAATACGCCTTCTACCACACGATCCTGAGCTTCTCCTCTTGCAAGCACTTTAGTTCTATCCAAATATGTTTTATAGTATTTATTTTCAGCTACTAGAATCCACCGCTCTCCGGCTTGTGGTAAATGCAAATATCCATCCGATTGTTGTGTCACCTGTGTATTACTATCTGGAACCCCCAAAGCGTTATCTAATTTCTTTAACGTTTTACTTAACCAACTAGCTTCTACTGTAGCAGTACCCGCATTCACTGCAAATACACTTGCTAATACAAGAGCGACTGCTGTTCTTTTTTTCATAGCACACCTCATATAAATAACAAAAATACATATATGTTATTACTATCATACATCATAATATCTCTAGTAATCAACTATTTTACATGATATTTAGGACATATTTTTGATATTTCTTACCTAAAATCAGAAGTATACGAAATACATTGTGATAATATATGTAGGAAATATTTTTATGCATCTAACTTGTGTTGCCATTTATGCAACAAAAACAACCAACTCCTATACTGAGTTGGTTGCTTTGTTTCTCTTTTATAATATATCGATTTTCTCTCCCTCTAAGGCTTTGTTGATGCTCCGTACGGCGCAGAATTTTCCGCACATACTACAAGCTTCTTTGTGTCCTTCTTCTGGGGCACGACTTTCACGGATGCGACGTGCTTTTTCAGGGTCTAGTGCTACTGCATATTGTGCTTCCCAATCGAGTTTTTGGCGCGCCTCTGCCATGCGGTCATCGCGATCTCGTGCATTCGGAATCCCTTTTGCAATGTCTGCGGCATGCGCAGCAATTTTGAAAGCCATAATGCCTTCTTTCACATCGTTTTCGTCAGGTAAGGCTAAGTGTTCCGCTGGTGTTACATAGCAAAGGAATGCTGCCCCATGCATGGCTGCCACGGCACCACCGATGGCCGCTGTAATATGGTCATAACCTGGTGCAATGTCTGTTACCAATGGTCCTAATACATAGAACGGGGCCCCATCGCAGATCGTTTGTTGCACTTCCATGTTGGCTTGTACTTGATTCAATGGCACATGACCAGGACCTTCTACCAATACTTGTACACCACGTTCACGAGCTCGTTTTGTTAACTCCCCAAGTCGAACAAGTTCTTCAATTTGGCAGATATCTGTGGCATCCGCCAAGCAACCAGGACGGCAAGCATCGCCAAGGGAAATGGTCATGTCATATTCTGCACAAATGTCTAGAATTTCATCATAGTATTCATAGAAAGGATTTTCTTGACCAGTCATGGACATCCAAGCGAAAACTAAACTACCGCCACGGCTCACGATATTTAATTTACGTTTATGTCGTTTAATTTGCTCCACCGTATGTTGCGTAATCCCACAATGTAATGTGACAAAGTCTACCCCATCTTCTGCATGGAGACGGATCGTAGAAATAAAGTCTTCTGCAGTCAATTCACCTAAATCCTTCTGATGATGAATAACGCTATCATAGATTGGCACGGTGCCAATCATAACAGGGCATTCTTTTGTCAACAAACGGCGGAACACCTTTGTATCACCATGTGTAGACAAGTCCATAATAGATTCAGCACCTAATGCCACTGCATGATGAACTTTTTTCATTTCTTCTTCGTAGTCTGTACAATCTTTAGATGTTCCTAAGTTCACATTAATTTTTGTGCGCAACTTCTGCCCGATTCCTTCTGGTTGTAAAGATGTATGATGCTTGTTGCAAGGAATTGTTACATGTCCTTTTGCCACTAACTCTCGTAATACTTCAACATCCATGTTTTCTTTTTCTGCTACCACTTTCATCGCGTCGGTAACAATGCCTTTTTGGGCTGCTTGCATTTGTGTGTAAAACATAAAAAGCTCCTTTCATTACAAAGGAGCCTATTTGGGGTGCTCTATACACAAAAAGGTATCAACATTACATCGATACCCACATATGTCAGCGTGCTTCCTACGCGGGCATAATCCCGATCAGGTCAAAAGGTCAGGTACTTCATAGTCCTTTCTCAGCCTATTACATAGGCTCCCTTGCAAATCTAAAATATTTACTTGCTTATAGTATAGCATGAAATGATGGAATTTTATAGAGAATCATTGTGTTTAATTTCCAAAGCAGTATAAACCATCTTAATTAATACTTAGCTATTTTATGTTTATCCTCTTTAAAAAGTTATCTAACTTAATAAATCTACACTTTTTTTATTTTTAAACCCAAACAGCTGTGCTTCTTCATCATTACTGCATATGCTACTAATAACGTTTTGAATGCGGCTCCAATTATACTTTGAATTTATCATTTTCACCAATTCCATAACAATAAGAATTACAATGGAGGCTCCATTAGTTGGCTTTTCTTGTCCACCTTTTTCATCGTAAAAGAGTTGTTCTTTCCATACACTTCGTATTTTAGGTTTCGTCTTTAACTTTATATCTATTAAATTGGAGTTATGTGCACATATATTACGGATGAAATGTAAACATTTTAGCCACGAAACTAATTCCAAATTTGAGCAATTATATGTACTCGCTAATTGCGTTAGATTTTTTTCACTTAAAATTTCTATCATTTTTAAAACAGAGTCAAATGTCAATAAATCTATTGCAAGCCAGATGCTTGGAAAATTATCTACATCAAAATTATCCTTAGATTGAGAGGATATATAATCCGAACGTTTCAAAGAGTTTTGTAACTCTTCCTTTATTCTATACTGTTTCTTTTCTATAGTATATCTAGTGGCCTTCGACCGATTAGCCCACTGCGCAAAATTTAAATATCCAAAAGCCCCATATCTTTCACCTAATATTCTAGCTAAGTTCGTTTTTATTGATATTTCAATTTTTTCAATAGCATGAATTAGTGACACTCGTAGATTTTTATCTTGATAGTATCTCTTTAATACTGTCGAAAAATGTATACAATTATAATTAATCATTCCATCTTCCGAATAAGTAGCAAATGGTTCTGCAAATTCTTTCAGCTTATAATAATTAATATGTTGAATCTTATGATTATCTACTCCATCAATTCTCATACCTCTAGAAGAAAATAAATGCAATAGTTCATTACAACTTAAAGATTTAGGTGTCCCCATAATTCTCTCCATAATAAAAAAAGCCCCACGTCAGAACTTGTCTGTCCATACGGATGTGGGGGGTTTGTCGTTAAACTTATTATAAGGCATTACTTTTATTGTTGTCAATTCCAAATTTATTAATCGCAACCACTTATGAATGACATACAAAGCACTCCCCATCTAGGGAGTGCTTTTTTCATGCTATTTATTCTTCCACATCCATGATGGCATTATGATACACACAACGCACATATTGCCAACAACCATTGATATTAAGCTATTCTTGCAAAAAAGGTTGTGCAACGGTTGTGCAACCGTTCCCAAAAACAGTTTTTATTGATAATGTTATAAATTATTTTTTATACGTTATCGAAACATTTTATAGGCTAATCCACCTAATAAAAGCACCTCAATGAATCGGTGCTTTTGACTATTTTTCTTGTACTTCTTTATTTCTTCTTTCTGCTCTTCTAAGTATAGATTGGCTTTCTCCAATGAGATTTGCTGCTCTGTCAATTTCTGCTCTTGTAGATTTAATTTCTCCTTGGATGCTCTCAACTGCTCCCTCTGTTCTTCTAATAGCTGCTTCGCTTCTAGTAATGCTACTTTCGATTCGTTCGTTGATAACTTCGCTATGTTCAACTGCATCTCTAACCTCTCGATTGAGTTTTCTTGCTTCTTGTTGATTGTATTGAGCTCGTCTAAGTTCTTGCTGAGCATCTTGTATTCGCTTTGTGTTAATGTCACTCCCTGTTCCGCAAATGTAAAGCATGGCACAGATAATAGTACCAAAGCCAACAGCAAGCATAATCGTGTGTTTCTTAATCCATGAAAGAATAGTTCCATACATTTCAACCTCCTAATATTGCTCCCATTCCGCATCATAACCTCGGACATCAATGTGTACAAATTGTAGTCCATAATATCTGCCAACACCGTCTGCACCACACTCTTTTGCAATATCAGCTAATTCATCAATACTAATATCGTCTACGGTAATGTCAGCGGCCGTGCCTAATACATGTTGAGAGTTAGGCACTCCACCTACTTCACGATTGTGGTCTTCACAACGGTATCCACTTTCAATATATACTGGACGTCCTACACGTTCTCGAATTTTATCCAATACATCTACTAATCGTTTGTCAATAACATGATCCAATACATTTTTCCCATCTACTACATTATGTCGATGACATTTACAGGCAAATTCATAATCCTCAAAATAATTTCCAATTTTCATATATATATCTCCTTATAACTTAAATTTGAACTTACTTTCAATCATGTCTCTGATGGTATCTAAAAACTTTCCCATCATTACATTTCCACCATCACGCATATTTTCTAGTACACTTAAAAATTCTGCTGAGGCTAAATATAACCAAACTAAATTAACTACAAAGGCTTCTTTCCCTGCCATAAAATCAAAGCACCAACCTATGGCTGTGGCAAATACATAAGTCATTACCTTTGTCACAAAGGGCTTTCTCATATGTTTTGATGAAATTAACCCCTTTTCAAAAGCAGGAATGATTGCTACATACTTATCCCAAGCAGATATACTTTCTTTATCTGCTCCCGCTTCTACCAACATCTGATAGGCGATTGCTCCCCATCTAGTCAGTAAATCAAATAAGACTAATAAAATAAACACGCCCAGCACTTGAACGTGTTTTAAATTCATTAGCCATATAGCTGCACTACCTATGAATGATAGCCCCACTTTTATAATCCACGACTCTACTATAATATCTCGTAAAGATTCTAAAAATCCCATATCGTATACCATTTTACCTTTTAATACGCCTAAACTATAAAATTCATCAGATCTGGTTTATCTCTAGCTCTGTTCATAATCACTCCTAGCATCTCTCTTGAATAATACTATTCCTCTTTTTTGCCTTCCATATTCATTAAATCATTGTGGATACATCCCTCAGTAGGACAAGTACCATCTTGATTGAGTGTTGCATAACACCATTCGCAAAAATGCATAACGGGAATATCTGAGTGTACTTCGTAGTTATCCATTTACTTTACCTCCTTAATCTTTGCAATCATTTCTTGTGTGAGTTTCTTATATTGTTCTTGTAAATCTACTACACTAGTACCGCTCAATGTACGTCTTGCTAGTGTTTGTTCTAACGTTTCAAAACGTTTGTCATAGTAGGCTTTAATTTCTGCAATACGTTCTGCCTTAGTAGGGGCTACGGGTTCGGGTACATAGTCGATAAAATTACCATTGATGTAACATTTATTATTTGCTACGAACTCGTTTTGCATTTCTTGTGTACCTACTAAGTACGTATGATTAGGGTATAGCATTTTTGCTAATTCCACGCACGATTCCTCGGTATCAGCATGTAATCCAATTAAAAAAGAGGTTACTCGTAACCCCTTTGTGTCTAAGACAAAAATATAATCGTTGTTCATTTTGATTCCTTTCTAATAATTTCCTTGATTATCCAAGGAGAAGTTTATCAAACACGGAAAAATAAAGATACCTTAACATCCTTTCCCATTACATTTACAAATGAGTGTTATGTATATTGTGTTTAGAATATAAGTTCAAACACCGATAGCAATTATCCCTATTTGACAGCCTACAGAACTCCACTCATATGTATACCATATATTAAAGATAAGTGTTGCAAGTGTTGATTGGGCAGTATCCATATTTATGCTTGCGAATGTCCATCCAGTTTTTAATTGAGTTCGTGCCATACCTACAGCAAATAAGCATTTTTTAGTAAATGCGATAGGTAATGTAAATGGATATTTTTTGTTTATATTAATATTCTCATAAGTAGATGTAAGATTTCCCCCTTGGATAATTAAATTTCCGAATGCTTGTCCTAAACATAGGTACCATGCATCCGCATTAGAAAAATCATATCTAACACCTTTACTTTTTAACACTTCCGTAATATCAATATTTACACTCCCTAACAGTTCTTTTACTACTGCTAGTGTAGGAGCAAGGCTTGTATTTGTATCTGATTTATTTGTTGTTAATAGCTTTAAAACGGTTGTTACATCACCTTTTGTAATGTATAACCCTTCATTATGTTTTGTTATATCCGTAATGGTTACGTCATAATCACCATGATAATGCCATGCACCCCAGGCATTATAGAATGTTCGATAGCAAATATTACAAGGTTTATTATTAGCACCATATGAGTAGAATACCTGTGTAATTTTATTAGTATCACTTTTAATAACTTGGACTACACCATAGTAATAAACACGTGCAGTGCTCGGTGCATTTCTCCACCCCCACATGCTTGCTGTTGCTTCATACATTCCAGTATCTGTGAGATTATTCCAATCATTGATACCAGTAGGCATAGGCTTCATGCTCATGTATTTGTTTAGGTTGTGTGCTGTGGTTGAGATATTGTGTTCATCAATTTTTGATAGGCAAGAACTCTCAATTCCACCAATCTTCTCTTTCTCTTCTTCAATAACCGTTTGTAATGGAGCAATTAATTCACGTCCAATATCTTTTTCCATATCCTTTTGAATGGCTTTTAGTTCTTCTTTACTCACCCAATTACCAGTCTTTGCCACTCCGGCTTTCATCGCCCACTCTTTCGCCTTCTCTACCTCTGCTGTTGCAGTATCTTTGAATCGCCTTGTAATATCACTTTCTACTTGCTCTAAGCTTTGTAATACGGTCTGCTGTGTAGATCGTATTTCTTGCTTCGCTCTTTCCTTCAATGTTTCAGTATCTCTATCTACACGACTTAGCTTTTCTTTGATTTCGCCATACATCGTCAGTGATTCTGTATGGATTCCATCTATTTGCACTTTAATTCTATCAATATTAGCTTTGGTAGTAGTCATTTCGCTTGTAATACGTTCCACTCCTCCAAATGGATTTTCTACAAGCTCAATCGCATTTCTTTCACGGTTGATCCGTAAATAGGCATTTCCTATTTGTGTGGGAATCACGGTATCAAACTGTTCCGATAACACCTGTAATGGAATCCCTTTATGATGACTTCCTAATTCCTGTATCATACGAACAATCTTATCTAATTGCCCTTGTAATGCAGTATAAATTGGTTCATTAGGTAACTGTAATGTATTATTCCGTGGAGTTTCCCTAGTAAGCAATAAACTTTCATTCCTTGCAAGTGGAGTACCATTCTTTGGATACATATATTGCTTACTAGTAGGATTAAACTCAAAATTTGTAGAAATTCGTTTTGTTTTTCCATTACTGATGACATAACCTACAATGTCCTCCTTTCTTGTGAATGAATAGGGGTATGCAAAGGTTTTGTTCTGACCATCCCCTTCGTACATGATACTCACTCTTTCATCATTAACCATGTGTGTCTCCTTTCTACTGTATCTTTACATATAAAAGGAGCTACCCACGTTAGATAGCTCCTAACTACTATTTTCTTTTTTCCTCACGACTTCGAAGATTCTTATCAAATGCAATAGCAGTGATTAAATCCCTTAGTGTAGCCTCTGTATTAGAAAATGACCATTTTGCTAGTGTCCAAAAACCATCGGTAAAGGTATCACTAAACCCTGTGAGACGATTGCTCACCTGGCTTGTTGACCGCATCACATCAATCCATGATTTTTTACTGCTTTTCACATTTCTATACAACTCTAATAATTTTGGCATTAGACTAAGTGCAACAGTTTCATTTCCTTTACTCATACTAGGTTTACCCATAGCCATATCCATAGCTAAGGAAACGCCATCTCTAAGTATTGGAAAACCTACAAATGATCCAGTCACAACAGACGATAACATTTTTTTTAAAAGGCTTTCTGCATCATCGTCATCACCAGACCAGGTAGACCGTAACAAAGCCTCCGACATATTCTGTAATACTACCCAAAATAAGATATGGTTAAACAGTTTCATATAGTCTTGTTTGTCCACAGCTGCATAACCACCTTCTACCAATGCATTCAAAACTGTATTAGCATACGTATAAAATGGTGTAAATAAAGCTACTAGACTGTTTTTCTTTCGTTGTAACTCTACAGAGTCTTTCGTATCCCCTGAACCAAACACTCTACGAACCTGTCTATCCGCTGCTGAAATAGCTTCCGCTTCAATATATTCTTGATCTAACCCCTTAGGCAATAGCTCTGCTACTTTCTGCTCATATGCAAACTTCCATAACGGCATAGACAACATTAAATCTGTTTCCGTGATAAATACATATCCATACCGACTAATCGTATCTCGTACCTCTTTTGTCATGTACTTGGTTTCAGATATGCTCCGTCCAATATCGCTATTAGGAAAGAAGGTCATACCTTTACCGCCAATGCTTAACCCTTCATGTAAATCATGATCTAGCGTATGTATACGCTCACGTAAAAAGATACTTCGTTCCATAACGAATTTTCGGTTTGATACATACCTATCGGATAAAGGGTATCCCATAAACTCTGTAATCGCTCGGACTGTATTTAGTAAGCCAATTTCTTTTGTCATCGGAATCACATTCAATACATTAAGTAAGGCTGTACTCGTCCTATAGGACATAATAGCCATAGATGTATTTCGTCTTAAATCTTGCAATACTCTATCTAACCGTGAAGATTTACTAATCTCACTCTGCCAATTATCTCGTACCCAGGTCTTCAACATTTGTAATGTTTCTACACCTGTAGTACGAACAATATAGTCACTGAGTGCCCGATTATTTAATAGACGATTCACATCCGTAGCCGCTTCACGCATGCTAATATGGTTAATCGCTTCATCAATAGCACGAGGAATCACATCAAAGGATAGTAGTAGCTTTTTCCCCTTCACTAGCTGTACACGGCTTTTGGTGGCACTCATACCCATACCCCATACAGCACTAGATGACATCTGTGACTTTATAATATCTTCTACTTCATAATCCTTAGCAGCACCATCTACAGTGGGATCATATACGATAGGATAATATTGTCCACGAATCTTGCGTCCATTAATAGTGAAAGTCACTCCTCTTTCTTTGTGCATAGGTGAACCATATAATCGCTCTTGAACGGCGCTACGTTCTGCATAATAAGAGTTAATAAGTTCCCATGTTTTCTCCACAAAATCCCAGTCTTTATCCTCCAAGAACTCACTGAATGCTTTATCTATTAGAACTTCTGCTTCCTCCTGGTCACTTAAACCTACCGTTTCAATGACACGTTGCCGATTATTTTTTGTCCCCCAGTTTAAAGCCAGGGCTAATACCTGCTCTTTGGTCATGCTATACACGGTACCAATGTTATATATACGTTCTGTTCTAATATGAAATAGTTCTTTTTTCTCGTACACCTTCATTACTTGTTGTAGATTCCGAGTGGCCTCTTCTAGCATTTCCTTACCTTTTACAGTGGCTCTATTAATTGGTTCATAGATATATCGATTCCATACACCAGCCTTATCATCATCGTACCGACGAAGTATAGTTTCTACTTTTACTAGGCTTAACATATATCCAGAGAATGTATCTTGTAACCGTCCAAAAAATCCTTGTTGATTGGCTTGGGTTAGTAAATCCTTAGTATTGGATTGTAATCGCTTACTGCCTTCAATGATAAGCTCTGCGCCTGCATCTTCAAACGAGATACTTTCGCCTTGTTCATTTAGGATGCTTACACCTTCATACTGTTGTGCCCCTTGTGTGTAAACTGCTTTTAGTAATTGCCCCATATCTAATAGTTGGTCAAACGTTAACTGTTTCCATGATTTTGGCTTTTCGAATAGCTCCATAATCCATGGGTCTAATGTCATCTTGGTTTCTGCTTTATCCTGGAACTCTGCATCAGGATCTAGTAACAATAGCACGTCTCCAATAGTAAACCCTTTAGATGGTTCTATGCCATCACGATTGACTAAATTTAATTGATACATCATATGTTGAATAAAGTATCTAGCAGAAGAGTGAATCCGTTTCGGTGATTTAGGTCGTGAAATACTTTGGTACTTTTTCTTTAAATCCCTTTCTAACGTTTCCACTTCACGTAAATTATCATAGGCTGCACGTGCCATAGCTTGATAATATAACTGCTGTTGCTTATGATGAAAGGCTTCATCCATTTGCCCCTTTGAAATAGCAATATCTGCCTTTCTTGCGGAGCTAGCACTTTTATTTTGATACGTTTTAAATGAAGTAGCCTGTGGGATTGTCATAGTTCGCAAGGCATTATGGGCTTTCTCCATCATATCTTCTGTACTCCATAAGGATAACCCTCGCAAAGCTCGCATATTACTAATCCCTGTTTGTAATTCTTCTTGCAGTTTTTTTATTTCTTCACTCTGCTGTGCTGAATCTTTTTCTTGTAATTTCCGAACTTTCTTTTGTACTTTATCATCTTCTATAGCAGATGCTACACGTTCAATAGATGATGGATCATTGACATCGATATCTCCTAAAGCGCTAATAAGCTCAAAATGTTTTGCTACTGCTTTATTCGTATCTTTACGAATGGCTTCCGCTTCATAGGTAGTAATTCGTTGCATTCCCTCTGTGGTAAGCAAATACTCTTCTGCCATCCTTTTAACCGCTTCATAATCATGTGTAAATCCCTCTACTTCATCACGCTTAGATTGTATCTCCTTGGCCACCACTTCCTTCATAGATCCTATACCATCGTTAACTTCCCCCTCTATAAGAGCCTGTTCGCTATGGTACGGTGTCCCTTCTAGTCCAGCTACACCAAAGGCATCAAAACGTACTCTTGCTTGATACACTGGATATTGTTCTACTAATTGTCTCTGTAACATTTCTTCTAGTTCTGGAATAGATACTTCAAACTCTTCTAATTTTGTATTGGACAATTCTTTCATATACGTAGTCAGCACTTTTTCTTTTGCTTTTTCTCGAATGCGATCGAGTTTTTCTTGCCATTCTACTTGCTTTTCTTCTGTGAAAGATTGATATAGCCCTGTTCTTTCAAAGCTATCTAATCCCTGTTGTGTGACATAGGAATTGATATCCTCTTCCGTCGCAAGCATTCGTGCCATGACATCTTGCACCTCTTTAGGTGGTAATCCGCCCAGGAGTGTTACACTTTTATATAAAGCACTGAGCCATTCTTTAAAACGACGGAATATACGTTCCAATACTTTTGTTGGTGCTTTTCCTTCACGAACATAGGCCTCAAAACCTGTAGCGAATTTCTCATGTGCTTCTGTATTATTAGCGCCTTCTGTATCTGACCATCCACTCCACTCTTTAATGGTATTCCAATCCTCTACCACTTGTTTAGGAGCACCATCCATTGTGGCAAGCATACGCAAGTCTTCTAAAAAGAGATGACCACTTTCATGAATAAAGGTAGAAAAATTAGCGGCATCGAATAATTGTATGAGCCTTTTACTACCAAGTTCTTCTGGATACACTGTGGTTAATCCTCTGTATTTCGAACTTTCCTCAGCTTGATAATATCTATCTTGTTGCGCTGCACGTGCCTTATCTAAATCTTCACTAGTCAACACTTTTTCATTGCTTTTTTGTAAATGTTGTTCTATAATAAGGACTATATTAGACCAATCTAACGAGATTGGGGCGTATCTTGCCCCGTTGTCCGATAGATTGGTCTTTTTTTGTTCATAATCTTCAAAATTTCCCTTGCTATTTTCTGTATCCTGTTGTACACTTGAGTCATAAATAGACCAACTTGTCCTGGTTGGGGCCCCATATTGCCCCGTTGCCCGATAAGTTGGTCTTTTTTTATCATAATATAATAGAGCATTCTTTCTTAGATTTGTTACGTACCAATCAATAGATTCTCTACCAAAAATAGATTTGATTCTATGAACTTTATTCTTATTTTTATAGGTGTCAAAGATTAATGGAATTTGAATACTATTCCCTTTTTTATCTTCTAATGTAACTACAATAACAACTTGATTATCAATGTATTCTCGTTTTTCTCCATCATAGTTTCTAAAAATTGCCACAGGATTAGCAATGGCTCTAGGTAAATCTTTTAACACTTCCGTATCAATAGAATCTGCATGCTTCCCTTTTAACACCTTCGCTAATACAGAAGGTGTTATTTCTATATCATGCGCTGAAAAGCCTAACATTTGTAACACAATCGGTGTACTCATGAGCCTAACGTCTCTGTTTGGTATATTCCCATCCTTATAGCGATCCATTACGGAGTTCCAGGCAATACTATCTTGCTCTAGTTTTACTTCCCATTCAGGTCGGCTATCCTTAAGAGCACCCATAGTATCATCTGCCTTTTGTGCATAGTAGTTAGGATTACCTTCCTCATCAATATAGTTATTCCCTTCATAATCCTTGACATCTTTTAGCATATCTCGTATAGTAAATGTATTAAAAAGAGAGCTCGCTCCATTTATCTTGCCATCGTGCAAGTGAGGGGTGCTCTCTTTTTTTGTTGGTATAATCGAATATAAATCTATCTTAGTAGGATTAAGTGTAATTTCATTTTGTTGTTCTTCCCCAACAATTTTCATGGTATATACATAATTACCAACCCTCATAGGCACATAAAAATAATGATAATTTTCTACCTTACCTTTTTCTATATTTTTATCCTTTTTCTGATTCTTAACAGATTCTATCAGAATACTGCTCTTTACGAGTTCATCTAGTGTGAGTAGACTTATATCAAATGCTTTTTTCATTTGATTTCCTTTTATTTGATTCCACACTAAATGGCGACGTTTGAGACTATTAGGGATCCCTAATACAGCTTTATTATCTGCACTTAATTTTCCCTCTTTAAACGTATTCTTTAGTTGCTCTATGATACTCTTTTTATCGAGGTTCAAATTATTCTTATTAAAGAGTGGAGTAACATCGATAATTCTAATTGGAGTGTCTACATCCACATCCTTATTCATAGGTTGTGCGTATCCACGTCCTGCCACTTCTTTAGCATTAGCTTCTATTTGAACATGTTCCATATAATCTTTTGCTGTGAAATGACCATATCCAGCTTTCTTCATAATATTGGCCATGACATCTGCATGCATTGCCATCACTAAGGCACCCTCTTTTGCTTGACTAGCAACAGCAGGGTTGCCTTTTTTTAATTCTCCTACTAAACCTTTATAGATTTGGTATCCTTCGTCAGATAAGTTCGAACGTACATGGACATCACTATCTGCAATTTGGAACAAAGTATTCTTAATACTATCCATAGCTTCTAGGTCTTGTAATGCTTCTTCCATTTCGTTATAGCGATTCATTGCAGTTTCCATAGCGCTATCACTCATAACTTCAGCATACTCTTGGGATAGTTGTTTCTTACCATGCTCAAAGGCAATCCGTCTACGGTCCTTATAGCTGGGTGCTCGATGGTGCATAGCTACATGGTCATCATACCACTGAGGTTTAGGACCTTCCTTATCATACTCCAATGCCTTGTGCTCATCGTGATAGGTCTCTCGATAGGTTTCTTCCATTTGGTTATACATATCATTAAAGGCCTGTTTAATATGATACGGATCACTCGATACAACCATTTCAGCTAGGGTTCTTTCTCTATCACTATGGTTTGAGAACTCCTTCATGATATCTTCCTTTACGGCGTCCATCTTTTTAGCATGCTCTCCTGCAAAATGTTCTTGATAGGCTTTCGCCCCTTTGACCGCTTGCTCTATACTTGCTACAGACATGCCACCTTCCGTATAAAAAGTAGCCTTTTCCAACGCTTTAACAGTATCCTCTGTTATTTCTGTGTTAAGCTGTGCAAATTGACTAATAGGCACGGGTAAAGCTGCTTCATGTTCAATAGCTTTTGTAGCTTCCTCTCGTGTCACAATGCCAGAGTTAATTAAACTTTGAATCGCTTCTTGCCCCTGTTGGGTGTCTACTAATTCATGAGCATTAATATATACAGTACCAATGCCTTGCCTATCTGCTGTGGCTTGAATAGTTTTAGCAAATAACTCAGGGTTCTTTTGTGCCAATGGGTTCACTTGACTTTCTTTAATTAGCGCACTAACTACTTGATTGCCTCTCTGATTAATATCAGACTGTACGACCATGTCTTGTTGCTCAGGACTCAACCTATGAAAGGCTCTAAACTGATGTATGGTGTGTGCTGTACCACCTAGGCCACCTAATACACCAAGCCCAACAACGGCTGGCACTGCATCTATCATGGCATTAATAGACCCTATACCGATATCTGCTAAACTATAATGTACATCCCCTTGTTTGCCCCACAGATTGGTCTGTACCTTATCATTGATATCCTGTAAGCCTTCTTCTAGTAACTCACTACCACTAGATTTTAAACCAGCTTTGAAAGATTCTTTAGCCGTAGAGATGGCACCCTCTTTCATAATGGCAGTTTTACTTTGATTTTCTATCATCTTAGTCAATACAGATACACCAGGCTTAACTGCTTTGATTGCTTTTACAGCCAATCCTAGTCCTACCATTTCAATCGCTGCATCAGGAATAGAAAATGCCAAGGCACGATTCTTAGCTTCCTCATTGCTATAGATTCGATTACCATTGGCATCTTTTTTATCTATTAAATCTAAATATTTTTGACCAAATGACATCTTTTGCACTTCATTTGCCATACCCAGCTTAATCCCAGTGCCAAATCCACCAATAGCACCTGGTATGGCACCGACTCCACCAGCCATAGCACCCGCAGTAGCTCCTAATGTAGCACCTGCAGCCCCTTCTATCATAGCAGCAGAGGCAATTTGTCGTCCCATAATTACGCCTTGTTGCGATGTAGCACCTGCAATGGATTCTATCCAATTACTTCCTTCTGTTCTATATTGACTAAGGTTATTTTGCAAACGCTCGATCTCATGATTAATTTCTACAATCTTATTAGGGTCCGTTTCGTAAGCCAAATCTCTACCTTGTTTGGCTAGTAATAATTGGTCATTACCACTCCATATGCCTTGTTGGATAGAATCCCATATGCCTCGTGTTTGGCGAACATTTTCTGTATTCTTTAATAGTTCTATGGCTTCCGCTTCACTGCTGTATTGAATATTAGAAAACTCTGGATACTCAGCTTTAAACGCTTCCATATCTTGTAACGTGTTTTTTCTAATACTCATCTCCCGAGCTCTTTCAATGACATCATGTCCACCATTGATAAGAACGTTAGGGGAAATATCTAACGTCTTACCTATCTCTATGGCATCTTGTGACCAGTCCGCATCATTATAGGCTATCTTTCTATATGCCTTAGATAATGTGCTATTAGAGTTTTCAAATAAACTATCTAAACGGTCCCCAAAAGACATATTCCTTTCTTTTGCATCATCTACATGACCAAAGTCTTTTACATATTTAGGGTTATCATATATTTTGAACCCACCTCTTCTGACATCTTCTGCTGTTATACGTTTGTTATCTGCCATTATTCGTCTCCCTCATAGCTATTAGATTCTTAACTGACATCATGTTCTCGATTCCATGTATCAACATCAATAGATCGAATAATTTCTCCATCTTTATATATGTTTACATAATATCCACCATCATCACCTGGCACTACTTCATGATCATCACCACCATAGGCTCTTACTTGAGTTCTACTAACATTGGCATGAACATCTGGTGCCCAGTTTCTTACATATGTATATTCTTTTTTTCGTACAGCCTCTACTAAAAAGTTGACCATATCCGAGTCTGATGGATATTCTCCGTGTTCAGAATAATATTGAGTTCTATATGCGGCTGCTTCTTCATCAGCTCCCACCCATAGAGCATTCATATCTTTATTTGAATACCTTAGCTTATCTTGAACTACGGACTTATATTGTCCTACGGCTGCACTAAATCTTCCAGTACCTTTCGAACGATCTTCTAATAAAGAATACACTTTATTATAAAAAGCATTGCTAAAAGATATCCCTGAGTTTGCCATTAAATTCATAACATATTCAGAACTTTCACCTCTATATATTGCCTCCATTATCATAGCCTCATTAGCTGGCCCTGCCTGCATCGCTCTTGCATTTAATGTTTCTTGTTGTCGTCTATAACTTTTTTCCATTCCTATTACAGCTGCTTTTACATCTGGATCATCAGATGCAGCACTACTAACTGCCTCTGCAATCTCCCCTGGAGATGCTCCATTTTTTTCCATATGATCTGCCATTAATGTAATATCTCTTACTTGTTTTCGTACCGCTTCATCATGTTCTCGTTTTATTTTAGCTTGTATTTGTGTAAATCTTTGCTCTGCTTTTGCAAGAAACTCCGCTTTTTCACCGTCTGTCATGGTGTGACTATTTGTAATTCTAGATATCGTAGATTTTACGTAATTTCGAATTGATGTACCGCCGCCATTATCCTCTTTATCCCAAGAGTAATGATTTCCATTGCCATCGATGGCATCTGGTTCTCCATTTACCCATCGTATGGCATTCTGCTCTCCTGCGAACCACGCCACCAATGCACCTTCAGCACCATATTTATTAAAATATCCACCTAGTACATGACGTACCACTTTCATATAGGCATCTTGGTCTGTAATTGGTTTATCTCCAACTCCTGCTTGTTTTGACCATTCAGGCCAATTCTCTGGCATAATTTGGAATAATCCATATGCACCTGATTTCTTATTAACTGCTGTGGGGTCTCCTCCACTTTCTTGACCTTGTACCGCATTTAAAAATGACTCTAAACTCATATTACCTGTTCTTAATGGATTTTCTTTTTCAAGCATATACAAAGCTGCTTTTTTGGGATCATTGCCATTTTTTGCAAGAACATCTCTTAGCTTAACTTCATCTTCTAATACAGCATTGACCTTAAACTCTTTCGCTGCTTCTTCAAACTTTTTATACTTTTCTGGCATCATTCCCGCATCTTTTGCTACATCAATAATGTCATCGATCGCTTTATTATTCTTTTCAGTGCCTGCTACATGTAATACGCCTTGTAACAACTCTTCCGTAGCTTTGTCTTTTCTAGCACGAACAGCTTCTTCACCTTCATAACCATATATCTCATCAATCTTTTTATAAACGTTATCTAATTGGCTTTTAACAATATCCATCTTGGTATATCCTAACTGTGCCACTTTTGCTGAACTTGTAATAAAGTTTGCTACAGATACATCTCTATACTTATCACCTTGTTCACGCTCATGACTCTCCATTTTTGTATTATTCTGTAACCACGATTGGTCTGCATGTTGTAAAAACCCTTGCTGTGAACGTTTATACTGTAACTTCGAAGATATATCCTCACGTATCTTCGCTTCTTCTTGGCGAAATCTCTCAGCGGAATTAGACGCATCTTGTAATGTCGTATAAGTAAGTCCTGTTTTGTCGTTGTACATAAGGTCAGCAATGCGGTTGTTATAGTCGGTTTCCGCATTCATTTGTTGCAGTTTCATTTCAGTATCTATCTTTTTTAACTGCACATTATAAAGGTCGTTCACTCCTTTTTGAAAGGCTTGTAGCCCACTAGCAATTTGCCCACCATAAGCCTCTATACTTCCACTTCCTTGCAGTCCACCACTAGGACCTGTATTCGGTTTAACTTGTTCATTATATGATTCTAATCTCATAGCTATTTCCACCAATTCTTAACACTTGAGATATGTTCTAAGTAATTAGGCTTAACTGCTCCCATACCTACCGCCTTATTGCTTATAATTCCTTTTGGTGTAGTAAAGTTACTAAACATACTATCAGCCGATGTAAAACCATAAGGATTTGCATTACCACTTGCCCCTGGGCTAAATGTTCTTGTAGGGCTCAAATAGGACGTACTTATTGGGTTTGCAACCTTTCCATAATCGCCTAAATACGATTGTACTGAGGCAGCTGTACTCAATAAGGTGCCTAGCATTTTCATTCTTCCTGCTTGCTTTGCACTTTGTATTCCAGCGTACGCATTAGCAGCTTGATTTCTATAATTCCATGTTTGTAATGCTTGTGAATCTACATCGTTTCTTTGGTTCTGTAAAAGTTGTAAACTATCCGCTACATACGAATCATGGCTACTATCCATCACATCCTGTACAGATCCCGTAGCCATAAGACTAGATGCACCCGCTTCATTTCTATTTTGTCCCAATGCTAAGCGCATTTTATCGCTTAATTTCTTTTGTTCACGTCCCGCATTATCTGCTATTTGTTCTGCTTTTCGTTCACTCATCCTAGCATTATAATCTGCTAAATTTGCCTGGTTATTATACATAGCTACTTGTGCTTTTGTTTCTGCCTTAGCCCCCATCATACCACTAATCGCTTGTATCCCCAGCATTGCTAATGGATGCATGCACATATCATTCACTTCCTTTCTTTGGCAATGTAAACAATAAAAACCCTTCTGGCAAATTGACTCCCTCTTTGAAGGTAGCACCTAGCCACTGTAACCAACGTATAGACTCTTTATTATCTTTGGATATACAATTCCATAAGGATCCTTGCTGTTGCCATTCATTAATAATTCGTTTACTTTCCTCTAAGAAATAGCGTTGGCAATATTTACTTTCCTGTAATCGATGGCTCCCTAAAAACCATATGCAGTATCCTAACCCTGTATGGTATTCGTCTCCTATCCCATAGGCCCATATAGGCGACTCTACTCCATCTATACATTCATATTCTATCCACCATTGTGCACTGCATGCTGTGGATAATAAAAGGCCATGGGTAGCATCATCTGCTCCCATAGCCATGCATTCTATAACATCAATTGTTCGTAGACGTTTCGCTAACTCTACCAAGTCTCCTAAGAGTCGCTTATCATTCGCCTTACCACTGCGTTTTATTATTGTACCTTGCAATCGTACCTCCTCCGATAGAAACATCTCGTACTACAGATAATAGGTTAAATGGAAATGGATCATCGTGTAATATACATACGCTCGCATCTGTAGCATATCCTTTCCCCTGTGTTGGGATATTAATATTTACATCTCCCGTATACATAGTGCTACCATTTTGTATAAGACTGGCATCACCGATTAAATCCATTCCTCTATTAAAAGTAACGCCTACTTTCCCACCTCGGCTATTTCGAAGTCGTAATATCATACTATTATTTCGTACTGTCCGAGATTGGAGTGTTCCGTCTTTCATGTCCATATACACCTGTGGTAATACAATTTTACATTCGATCGGAATACCGATAACAATATCTTTGGCTACGTAAGGCAGTGTTACTGTTCCATCTTGACCTACTTGCACCTGGTGTACATCAGAATGATTGAGTAATAGCACTACATCCATTCCTTTGAGGTGTTCTATTCGTATACTGGTTTGAGTGTTGTTCGTAATAGCAATAGAGCAATCTAACGTAGTATAACTAGATACATCCTTACTATCTACTGGACTATCTAATCGTTCAATATATCGTCTTTCTTGCCCTAATACGGTTCGTTTTACTACTGCATACACACTATCTTCATTACCATTTGCTACAGAACAAATCGTTTCAAATACTCCATCTTTCGTTTCATGGTGAGCCCATCCAGTGACATCTTGTTCACGAATAATGGTCAACGCAATTAGCTTGCCATCGTCACGTACATAATACAAAATGCTATCTGGTTGTTGTGCAAACGTACTATCTATTAAACTATGTTGATTTACCAAATGTTTGGCTAATAATATTAAATCAATTCCATTATAGTTATCCGATTCATAGGAATATCCCATATCACGTACAGAAGAAGACCTCTTTTGCACATAAATTAGACGATTCCCTATATATTGTGGGTCACAGTTTGATGCCCCATGTTGAGTCTGTGAACGTGGTACTACCTTGGATGGTTTAATGGCTTCTGAACCACTGATAATCCATTCGTTACCATCGGTTAGTACGATTAAATCTTGTGCTGATATCATATGTACAATATTGAAAGCAGCACGACTTATAAGTCCTAATGTAATAGCACTATCATCTGTTACATTTCCATCTGCTTTTTCCACTTCAAAATTAGGGTAATCACCTGTACGACTAAACCATAGTTTATAGGGATTTGATTTCGAACCGCCCAATACTAGTCTATCTTGGAAAAAAGTGCTCATTCTAGGATAGCCTACTTCTTTTCCCCAAGATGAAAGCTGCCATTCTGATGTTTCCGTTTCTTTCCCTACAGGTTTTAATACTTTCGCCTCAACTTCTGTAGGTGAAATGAATCGACTAATAACTATCATACCATATTGGTCGTAAGGTTTTATTGTGAAATCAATAGAAACATCGCCACTAGTAATTTCACTTTTTATGCGTAATTGTGTGCCTCTATTAAAGCTACTCGTTTCAGTAACATTGTAATCACCGTTGGAACTATATTGACGATAGTTTTCCCATTCTGTTGTCTCCGTGCTATCCTTCTTCTGTATCTTAATAGTTCCGTACCAGGTGCCATGAGTTACTATTTTCCACTCTTTATCTGTATCGTCTGCATAACTGCCGATGTCCATAGATTCATATCCAGGTTCTTCATAAACACGTCTTCCAAAGACACCACGTTCACTAACATACTCAGTTCTTCCCGTCATTTTTTGAATTTCAGCTGGCATTCTATGCTTAAGCTTAATAACTTGTCCTACCATGCCTTCTTTAAACATAGACTTAGCAGATATGACCTTATTACTAGAACGTATATATTTTATTTTATGAGTTCTATCCGTATTCATATCATCAAATGGTGGTGCCACCAAATCAAATAGCTTAAATTCCCATTGACTACCATTTTTTTGCAACATATGAATAGGATGCAAACCACTGCAAATAAAGAATGTATCTGCTGACTGATTAAAATCTAACTCATTCAATATCGATTCTTCATAAGGTGTTGTTAATTCTATGCCCGTATATCTATCATGTTTCCATATTCGAATATACAAGTGGCCCACTTCTAAAAAGATAGGCTCAGGATATACAAACCGTATGAGTCTTACTTTGCGATTCGGATACTTTGTTTCTCCAATAAACCTTGTTCCATTCCGCTTGCAAATGCTCCCGTAAGGACGTATGATGCAGTTTTTTGCCATCAGTACAGCACTTCTATATTTATCTAAATCACTTCGATTTTCTATCTCTGGTGATATTTCTCCTGTTGTAAAAGAGTGCTGTACTACATACATATTGCCTGTACTCATGTTGCTCTCCTTGACTCGATATATCCTACTGGCAGTTCTAAATCAAATTGACGTTCAGATGCAACTATGTTCTTAGCTTCTAGCAAGGCTCCTTGATAAATTTGGAACTGCGATCTATACATTTCCATATTACCAACAAGAGATTGTGCTAAACTTGCTGCCAAGAATCTTGTAAGAGCTTCAACGAAAATAGGTGGGAATATATCAGGATCACTCACATCAACCACATAATCTACATAGGCTCTTGTCATATTAGTTCCAATCACCTTTGTACTAGTATCTAGGTTAAACACTTCGTAGTTAGGTATATCTTTTACACTGTAACTCGTATACAGTCCATTCCGTATTTCAGTATCTTGTATAATTCGATAAATTCGTAAAGCGTGCTCTGGATATAAATATGTGTGTCTATATCCACCTGTATAAGTTTCTACCTGTATATTTGCTAATGGCTCCACACGTCTTGCAAATCCCCACATATATTGAGATAACACTAATCTTCTAGCATGATGATAGTATTGATTGCAGATACGTGCTGTTTCATTGTCATCATCTAAACTCGTAATGAGGCCCTCTCCTATATGTGAAAGAGCCATATTACAGAGGTCTGTTTCCGTCATATTGTACCTCTTTCTATATATGAAAAGGACTACCCGAAGGTAGCCCTGTAGTTCATCTTATCGTAAATCAATATCTGGTGTTAAAGCAGCAAATAATACATTGGAATTGATACTTGCACTAGCTGTTACCTTTAATTGTACATACCGCTTCAATCCGTATGGTAATAAGACCGTCAACTTAGAACCCTTTTTGGCATCTAATTTATACGTTCCTAATACTGTTGGGCTTGTAATCGTTACATTCGGCGGTTGTTGACCTGCCACACGTTTCTTTAACAACGTAGATGATGCAGAATCACTCGTTTGTAATTCAACCGTCAATTGCCCAGAGGTACCCTTTAAATTATTCATTGCCAAATATAACTGATTGTAGGCATCACCTGTTTTCACAGTATCTACTACATCAGAATAAATGGTAGTTCCCGTTGAGTTATAGTTTTCTTCACCAGGGAAAAATGTGTTTTCAAAATCTGTAATCATTGTAATACCTCCTTGACCTATACATTGGCGATTGGATCTTCATCTGTACGAAGTACATCACAAGATTTTACTTCAATACCTGCTACATAAAGTTTTGGCATTTCACCCATAACCTCTTGACGTGTTACATGAATATTGTTTTTATCCGTTAATGCTATTTCTAATGCTGTTTTAATCTCCTGTGGTACATATGCCACTGGTTTAATACGTCCACTGTCTAAATTACGAAGACGACCCTTCGCATAAATAAAGGATTCAATAAATTTTTGACGTTGAGATGCTGTAGCACTAGCCAATTGACTAACATCAATATTACGGATAGCCGCTACACGGCGTGGGTCTGCTACCGTAAGCCCTACATCCCAACTAAATAACGTTTCTACTACTCGGAATTTATTTCCTTCAAAGTCAACCGCATCAGTCTCACCTAAGTCTTTTTTAGTTAATCCTGCTTTAGATCCTCTAGGATAAATCCCCATGACACCATCATCACCATGACATACAATCCAAATGGATCCACACTTACCAGCCACAGTGCCACCCATATTAACATTTTGGTATCCATAGTGCGTTTTATCTGTAGATAACACATTATATCGTTTAGCTAAGCCATTAAACTCGCCTACATTAACATCTGTATCACCATAGAACAACATACTTGCCACGGTTTGACCAAAACCTTCAATATGTGCTGCATCTTCTGTTTGTCGAAAACGCATTGGGTCATTAGATAACATAAGCAACTTCACATCTACACTAGAACGGTCTTCAAGCATGGCAGCCGTATCCGTTACTTGTCTAGTGCTAGACTTGGTATTCGGTACACCACGGTTAATCGCACGTACATGAGGATTTGGCAATGCTGTGCGTTGCGTTGTCAAGTTACCTGTAGGCAAATTTCCCTCTTTAAAACGTAAATCTTGCATGATAGGATTAGCTTGATTTAACACCTCAATAATGCTATCAATTCCATCTTTAGAACCTTTATAACGCTTATGTAAATCCATTAACGTCAATGCTTCTGTACCAAATGTTGGCATATTTCATCACTCCTTTACTTCATTCGATATACATCAAAGTTTGTATTATCGTAAAAATTAACTCCAGAACCGCTTCCTTGTCCACTTAAACGGCCCGTATCTTCTGCTACTAGATCACCAATTGTAGCAAACGCTTTTACAAGTGCCACATTATTCCCGATGCCATTCATCATAAGAACTTCTCGTAGATTAGGGATATCCTTTTCTAGGTATTCAATACCCGCCCCTGCTTTAGCAATGGTGGCATCAAAGTTGGAACCTAATTCTTTTACAGTTTCTTCTTTCCAAGTTTCTGCTTGTGCCTCTTGTAATCCATCAATATGATTTAGCAAGGCATCTCCCATAGTTTGCAGATATCCCATACCAAACTTAGCAATTTGTTCTGCCCCTTCTTGGGATACACCACTATTTCGTAAGACTTCACTAAAGGCTTCCGCACTCTGTTCATCAATACTTTCACCATCGCTTAATAAACTAGTGAAATCATACGTTTCTGGCACACCTCCTTGAGGTTCTACAGGATTTGATGTATCTGTGGATTGTGTTGAGGTATCCGTTGTACTATTTGTGTTATCATGAGTACCTTCCACCCCAGTATTTGGTTCTGGTGTCACTGTATTTTCTACTTCATTTTCCATGTGACTCTCCCACCTTTCTTGTAATCAACTCATTAATACGTTCTTGATGTTGAATATATTCCAGTTCTGCTAATTGCTTTTGCTCTATACCTTTCACACCAAGTAATGTAGCAATATTCTTTACCACATCTATACCTACAGACCGTCTCCCTTCATTAAAGAATGATTGAGAGTTGCCTGTAAAAGTGGTCTGCATGATACAGCATGTATCTAGTAAACGCATGAGGAACCAACGCCCATCTTCGGTGCTTAATACGGCTTCTAGCCCCTTACGATCCCGATTCTGAATTTCCATCTGCCGAATCTCTCGAATGAGTTCGTCTTTCTTCTTTACACCATACTCTATCATTCTTCACCGCCTAATCCTGGCATACCTAGCCAATTTCCTACTGCTGATTGATTAGTATTCGCCGCTTCCGCCATATCCTTTGTCGCTTTCGCTAGATTAGGGGCTTGTTCTAACATCTGTTGTTGTTGCATTTGTTCTTGTTGTGCCATCATGGCTTGCTGTTCTTGCTCTAGCTTAGCTTGTGTCTCTTCATCGCTAAAGGACATCGCAGCAGGTGCACCTAAATACTTGAAGTATTCATTGACAAGTCCAATTGGGTTAATCTTTGCTTTAACCTCTGGATATACTTGCATCATATTCATAGCAAAACCAAATGCTTGTTCGATAGTGGTTAAACCTGCCAATTTTTGTGCTTGTGCTAATGGAGAAGTAAAGTCTACTTTAATTTCTTTATCTGATAACGTTTCCTTTAGTTCTTCTGGTATTGGTGGGAATATTTTCGCATCCGATAGAATAGCGTAGGTACGTTCAATTACGTTATTTAAAAACTCGTATTGCAATCGTTCCACTACAGGTCCTAGTTGTTGTAACTTTTCCTGTGTACGCTCCATGACCTCTCGTGCCGTCATTTGACCACTATCTAGCTGTTCTAACATCAAGAATAGGTCTGCATTATAACAGCGCTTAATATTCTCACGTGTTTCCATGACAATTTCACCTAATGGCCCCAATTGCATATTCACATCGAACAATGGTTTTACCACATCATTAGGGTTATCTGTGGTTGTAATTCCCCCTGGAATCAGATTCACATTATACGCTAGTGAAGAGGATACTTGCATTGGCGGTTTTACCATTAACTCTACCGCTCGCAATCTATCACTCATTAACGTTTGTAACATCTTTACATCATCATTGGCATACCACCCAGCACCAACAGCATAGGTTTCATTTCCTACTACTTGATACCTTGCTACACATACAGGAAAGGTATTGAATCCACCTACTTCTAAAAAGGTTTCTTCTCCTTCTAGCCAATAGTAACTTCGGTATTTCATATGCCGTTTACCGATTTTACCGTTAACATAGTCCCGATTAGGTTCTACTAACCAATATACAGTGTATGTATCTGCACTATATGTATGATTACGAAGTAAGTCTTGCATTCCAGGTGGCATAGATTCCACGCTAAACTGTTCAGCAATCTGCATTAAGGTCATAGCCCGCTTCACAGTAAATGTATCTACGATACCATTACCGCCTACACTCATGGCATAGGTGCCAATTGTGAACTGTTCTACACGAATACCTGTACGAGTATCTCTAAATATACCCATAGCAGCTTGCCCATAGGCTAATTCTTGGTACGCTTGGTAACAACCTATATAAAAGTTACTCTTTCCAAAAATAGCTTGCATAATCTCATGCCGTTGATCTAAGACTGCTGACATTTCATGATTTGCCTGTAATCCACTATTGGCCAAGGTAAGTTTGAACCATTGTCTGCTTGGTGGTGTTAACCCACTCATGACACCACTAGCAAAAATATCATTACAATGCGATGCATAGCTATCCAATAGATGACTCGTATCATAATCAATGACTTTTCCATTTGTGTCATTCAGTTTACCTATGAAAGGTAACTGATATTTCTTAATTTCACGCCATACTTTTACATGTGATTGCTGTGCCTCAAATAGATGCTCTACCTTTTGACTTACTTCTTTTGTATTGCCTAGGTCTTTAAACCTTGCTCCTGTTGGAGCTCTAGCCAATAAGCTCATAGAATCACCTTATCCTAATTTATTACGCCCTGCACTAGACAATAATGTATCTGTTGTACGAGTTGAGGAGAATCCACGTTTTTTACGTTGCGCTTCTTTCGACATCGTATCATCATCTACCTCATTATTCTCTACCGTAGGTGATGGTGCTGGAGGTTTAATCTCTGGCACCTCTGGCTGTTTAACCCCTAATAATTTTCCTACGAATCCACCACACATAGTATCCACTCCTTTCTTTGTTGTTAACCAAATGGATTATATTTTGTATTGGCCATTGGTGGTACTGCTTGCGTATACATATCTTCTTGGGGAACTGTATATGCAAATGTTAGAGCCAAGGCATCCCCTTTATCTGGTGAGTGCCCTAATCGCTCTTTAATTTTGTCCTTACTCTCTAGTACGATGCGTCCCCTGGTGTCAAAGCTATAGGTTGGAGTTGCTAGGTCGGCTCGCAGTGAGCCATCATCTGGTAAACTTCCTCCTTGTTTAATCCATTGAGCCATTTCATACCACATTTCAGCACGTTTATTAACAAATCGTTCCGATTTCGATGCTTGGCTTCCAAATGGTACTTCGATAATGTGACGGTAACCCATCTGCCGTAGACGGTCTATTACCCCTTCACCTCGACCAGCATCTATAAAGACTGCTCTAGGCTTATTCTCTTGGATAAGCCCAGCCACAACATTAGCAATTTGCATGTTATCTAGTCCCTTATACCGCAGTGGCTTATAGGCAACTAATCCCTTGCGTATTGCAATTGTGGTTGCATCGTCACCAAAACGTGCAATATCTACACCTAACACAAGCGGACTATATTGAATATCTCGTGGTGCTACTGTCCGCTTCATGGCCATATTAATATCATCAATACTAACCAATACATTTTCTGCACTGGCTGTGAAATCACAATATAGCTCCTGTCGAATGGCATTTTCTGTCATCTCGACCATCATTGCCTGTAATTCTTCTTTCGGTATGATCTGGCTATCATCAACTGTATACATACATGTGTACCAACCTGAATTAGAATCTTCTTGTAATTTCTGTGCTTTTAAAAAGAGTTCATAGAACCTATTTTGCCCCTTGGGCGTTCCTATGAATATAGCCCACCCTGTTCTATCAGATAAGGCTGGACGAATAATTTCATCGAACACTTCAGGTTTCATTTGAGCGTATTCATCTAGTACTACACCATCTAAATACAACCCACGTAAACTATCTGGATTATCTGCCCCTCGGATATAAATTCTCGGTCCTGCACGACTCCTGTGTTTGGTTGGCAGCTCTACATATAACTCACTTTCATTCACCCGTATACCTGGTATGACACTGGTATAAAACTTCAAATACGACCAAGCAATTAGCTTAGCTTGCGTTCGTAATGGCGCCACATACGCATATTGTGGTGATGGTAGATTATTTTGTATCGCCATTTTTATTACATGATTAATGGTTGCTACCGTTTTTCCAAACCTACGGTGTGCGACAATCACATTAAAACGATGGGTTTCTATAGCTGGGTGTATGAAATCTCTCCACAAGGGCCTTGGTGTGTACGGAATCGTTATGTTAATCCTCTTCACCTTGTTCCTCCCATCCAATGGCTAATTGTAAAGCGCCTCCATCTTTTCCTGTCAGTTCTGTTTTATCCACAGGTTTATACCCAGCTCTGTCTAAAAAGTCTTTTGCCACTGTAATTCTTTCTCGTGGTTTCGTCTTAGGATCTTTTAGGATTTTACACATCACCCGAAACGCTTCCTTTGCTTCAAATACAAAGGCTTCCCGCAACTCTCTATCCATATCATCCTTACAGGCTTGTAAGTATGCCAACACTTCATTATCCTTCATAAGATTAGAGGCTTGTTGCTGAGCAGACTTTTCGCTATAACCAGCATTAATTGCTGCCTGTCTCATATTTTTGCATTTTAATGCCATATATTCTTTGACAAATCGTTTCCGTTGCTCAGTTAACATAATTCCTCACCTCCTAGATTTGAAATATTTTGGCATGAAAAAAGCACATTCTTTACAGACTATGTGCTAAAAGTCCTGATTTGATGTGTATCTATAATTATGTAATGACCGCCTTATGTAGGTTATGCCCATCACATACTATTAATATATCACACTTTTTTTCGATTTTGTCGCCTACTTTTTTGATATTTTTAAAACTCGATGTTCTACCATGTACAATGACATAATTTGCAACAGTTCATTAATGGCTGCATAGTATACATCTCTTGTTAAACCCATTGCAACCATACAATTAATAGAGCGTTGTTTCCCATAATACTTGCGTTCACATAGTTCTCTTAGCACCACATTTAATTCACATTCACAAGACTCAACCGCTTCCACTAATCGTTCTGGATAGTCAATATGTATTCTTGCCTTACCGTCAACAATATACACCTCTCGTAGGGGCGTTATATTAGACACCGCTTCTTGTCCAGTAGGGTCTTGTATCCATCCACCTCCAGCTTTCTTTTTTACTGGATCTAACCTAGCTTGTAAAACAGCACGTTTTATATCTTGGTAGTGATACAAATACCACTCTACTTGCTTTTTTAGTTTTATATGCATTGAATCACCACCTTATCGTTATCTACTATTCCAAGCCTTTGCCGCGGCTAAATACTGTGGCTTATCTTCAAAGGATACAGTAGCACCACAAACATCACATACCACCATATTATGTCGTACTCCCGTGCCTACGCCAATCACTGTGCGCACCTCTGGGTTCCGACAAAATGGACATGGTGCCAACCCATTTTTATAGTTTGCCTTTTTCTTCATAGGTTCTCCTAGGTGATTCACTCTTAAGCCTTGCTTCACGAAATTTCTTTTGTTTTTCTATCATGCAAAGTCTTTCTTCCTCTGACATACGCCCATGATAGACGTTCTCACAAGGCTCCTCACTTAGCAAGTTATAGGCAATCGCCCTTTGTTGCGATACTCTGCTTGCTCTTTCATTCACTGCACGATTCGTCTTAGCACAGTTTGGGCAATAGATTTGTCTTGCAGAGCCATCAAAGAGTTTTTCACATCGCTTACATCTTTTTATCATCCTAGCATATCCCTTTCGCTATTCAATGATTATTTACTTTCAAACAGTTGCTCTTGTGCTCTTCTTCCCTGTATATATGCTTTGGTTTCATTGAGCATTTTGTTCACTAGTGTAAGCTCCTTTTCATCAAGTTCTATCCAGTCTGTAACGTATTTAAAGCTACCATCTTTTGTAATGGCAGTTCCACTAAATCTAACTTCACTTGGTATTTGAGTTATTTTTTCACCAACAACCGCTTCCATATATTTGATTTCTAACCGTTTTATGATCAACATAACTCCAAGAAATATATAGTCACCTCGTTCTGTTCGCATATGACTATTTACAATGCTTACCAATTCTTTCCAGGCGGTGTAAAATGACTCTCGTCCATCTTCTCGTGCCGTCATAGAGTATACAGATTTTCCGCCTACATCATTTTCTTTTACATAATCAAATGTTTTTGTGCTACCAACTACAGCTATTTTACGAATGAGCATTGCATCACCTCCTCATAACCTTAGTTCATTTCAGGATATTGTTCCTAATCTCATGCGCTAGTAGTTATCTACATTTATTTCCCAGTGGAACCAAACCCGTTATCTCCTCGAGCTGTGTCAGATAATTCTTCTACTTCCACAAGATTAATTTTTGGTGTTGGTACCAGATAACCTTGTGCAATTCTATCCCCCTTATTAATTTGGTAAGGAATCATGCCTTTTGTTTCATCATTAACATAAATAGCTGCTACTTCTCCACGATAATCTGAATCAATAACCCCCATCGAGTTTGGCATACGCAATGGTGTATCTACACCCATAGAACTACGTGGTACCAATTGTAATACATATCCTACTGGTACTTCTAAAGCTACACCTAAACCAATTTTATACGTGCGCTCTTCCCACACAGTGACATCTTCTGCTGCATAGAAATCTAATGCGCCGCTTCCTTCAGTTCCATAAGTAGGTAAGATGGCATCCTTATGTACACGTTTTACCTTCATAAACATCCCATTAGCTGTAGGTGCTGTTTCTTTATTTTCTGTATTTACCACAGGTTGTGACGGAGTATCCGCTTCCGCAGTATGCGGTTCTACCGTTGTGGTTTCTTCTGCTTTTGGTGGTTCTACTGTTGGCGGTTCTTCTGTCGGTGGTTGTACATTGCCTACTTCCTCCGCTTTATGTTCTTCTGTATGTGTCTCTTCTGTATGGGTTTCTTCCACTTTATTTTCTTCTACACCTGGTTGCACTGTATTTTCTAATTCCATGATTAATCTCCTTGTCCATAACAATAGTAATTTAAAAGTACCACGGTAACTTTAACTTGTATCCATAGCGTCCCCTCCTCTTAGCACTCTACTTTATAAGGACATCGCCCACTAGGACACGTCTCATCGAACACAGGTACCTCCACATAAAGCATGGCTACCCGTAGTTCACAATTCTCTATATCGTTCCCTTCCTTTGTGCAGGATAGGCAACTACCTTGTAGGGCATGTTCTGCTAAGGTACTTAGGTATCCCTCTTGCTCTCGGATTTCCGCATCATCAATAGTCCCTTTCTGAACAATTTCTATGTCGTACCGCCCTATAGCCCTTACGATTTCTCGTTTTGCATCTTCATCTAATCCATCAACTAAATTGATCATCAACTTATGCGCTAGGGTGGCACACATATTCGCCATTTTTTTGTTTTCTTTTTCTAAATGCAGTGGCTCTATAATATCTCTCATAACCCTACTTATAAATGCTACGGTGGTAAAGTTCTGCTTGTTTTTAGCATTAAAATATCTTAGTGTGCCTGCATTAGGATTTATCTTAGGTTCTTGCTTTATAGGCTTTACATTTTGTGCACCGATTAGCATTCACAATGTACCCCTTTCCCTCTATATATAAATTTATATTTCGTTCTGGACATTCACGTGTAGTAAATACTCCACCAGTTTTAGTAACGATATTGGCATGCTTACATGTTCTTGCTTTCTTATACTCCTTGGGTCTTCCCATGCTGACTCCTTTCTAAAACGGAATTTCCTCATCATTTTTGGTAAAAGCATCATAGTGGCTGCCTACATCTTTTTGCTTTACCAATTGTATTCCCACCCGTTCTGCGATTACTTCTGTGATGTATCGTTTCTCTCCATTTTTTTCATAGGATCTAGTTTGTACACTACCTACCACAATCACAGGCTGCCCTTTTTGTATAATCCCTACTTCTTCCGCATAGGTCCATGCCACGACATTATGAAAGGAACTAATTTCCTTATCCTCTGAAATACGTTTATTCGTAGCTATCGAAAATAAACACACTGCCTTACCTGTTTTCGTGTACCGTAGTTCTGCATCTTTCACTGCATAGCCTACAAGTACGATTTGATTGTTTTCCATACTAACCTCCTTTATGTACAACATCGTTCCATATAAACTTTATTTCTAGGTGTATTCAACTATTTTGTTTTCCACCACTTTTGATTACTCTTCGGTTCCTCAATCTTTATGAGACGATAAAATCGATAGGGATATCCAGCTAAACTTACTCCCTCTACAATGCTATCTGTCTCTACATAGTATCCTTTCGGTGGAATGATGACTTCTGCCCAGGTATTTGCTTGTAATCGCTCTTTTTTTACTTTTGGTTTCTCCAAGTTTTGGCTAGATACCCATTTACGTTTAAAACCAGTAGCCTCTAACTTACGATCACTTTCCTTAACAAAATAGCTTGCAATCCGAACCGCATCACGCCACTCACCTTGATAAGCTTCTTTTTTAGAATATCCGTGAGGCCATAACCCCTTTAATTCTTTCACCGTCATATCTTGTATTCGATTCACCAGAATATGAAAGTGTATCCTACGTTCTCCTTCGCAAGTGTAGATATACTTCAACGGTTGTCCTAGCTTTGCATACCTTCTACGCAGCTTTTTGATGAACAATGTAATATCTTTTTTTGCTTGTTCCAAAGTGGGTTCTATTTCATAGGTGAGAGTAATATAAAAATCTTCTTCATGAAAATTGATATCTATTAACATACGCAACTGTGCTTCTGCATTCTTTTGATTCTGCAATGCCATTTGCAGTGGTGTAATCTTTTCTTTCTTTTGTCGTACACTTTGTTTTTTATACGTTCTTCCTGTATGGTAATCTGTAACTTCACACATTGTTTTTCCGTATACTTTTTTTCGATATCTCATCAGTACCTCATATGGTCGAAAAAATAATATACATATCTAGTCAATACAAGGCCTTTCAGCCTTTTATTTTAGTCCTAATATCTATATCATTTTTCTTTGAAAATCTACTATTTCTCTGTATTTCTTCTACCATATGTGGTATACTATAAATAAGGTTGTATCTACATATGGATATATGAGACCACTTAGTTCCCGCTAAGTGGTCTTTTTTATGCACTTCGCTCCGCTACTTTTTCCTTTAATACTTTCTTGATAGCTTTGGACTCTGGACCATGCACTACTGCATGATGACAATACCAACATACACAACATAAATTATCTAGATCATTCGTTCCACCATTTGAACGAGGTTCTATATGATGAATCTCTTGTGCTGGTGCTCCACAGATAATACAGCTATGATGATCCCTTGCTTTTACTAAATCTCTCATCTTATTTAATTCATACTCATATTGATTTCTCTTTTTACTTCGTGCCTTTAACGGAGTTCTTTTTAATTGTGATGTTCCCCTAGATAAAGCAGTCTTTGCTCGTAATGGTGTTTTCCTCTGTAGTGGTGTTCGTTTAAGCATGCCATTCCCGTCCTATCTGTGATTCTACGATGCGTAACTCTAACTTTTTAATATTGATAGCTTCATCTACGGAACGATACATGACTCTTGCCTTATCTCGTTCCATTCGTAACTGACTAACAGACACATCCCCAACGACTAATTCTCGAATCAATGAAACGGCTGTTTTTTTATCTCGCTCTTCTTCGATTTTTCTCGCCTTGGCCAACTTATAGGCACGTTCTGTTTCTGCTAACTTGATACCTCGTTCTTTCAATAAGGCTAATGCCGTATTCAATTCACTTCGTAATTGCTGTAACTCTTGCATTAAATCTTGCATGTGCTCGCTCCTTAAGATGTTTTTGATGACAATCTTTACATACTTTAATAACTTTTCCATCCTCACGAATATATAACCCACCTTTGTTGGTGATATCTAAACCGCACTTAATGCATTTCATTTTCTTCATGTTCTGCCACCTCTTTTGTAATAGCTTCGTAATATTGATTTTTAACAGGATACCGTTTTTCGATACGAATCTCTTCCGCCACAACATGAACAACCTTAATCCCTTGCAATAGTACAGCTTCTCGTTCCTCGTAGTGTTCTGCTATACGCATGTATGTCAATGCTACAGCTATGACAATCCACATTAATAAGGACATATAGATATACTGTTCATTACGAGGATCAACCACCCAACAGATGACAGGACAACTACCTGCTATTAACAATGCGATTTTTAATAAGGTGTTATCCCGTATATCGACTAACCAAAGATACTGTTTGCCAATCCATTTCAATACTGCCTTTATAGTTTCCATTTTTCTTTTCCTTTCTGTGATATACTAAATTAAAAGGAGTGTGATTATATGTCTAAAATTACTGTTATGTTTCCTGACTCTTCGTCCCTAGATGTAATAACCCCTGATCCCAATATTTGTCCTTGTTGTAACTATGGTATTAAAGCTCAAAACTTGTTTATTTCTGATGTAGAGTATATTAAAGATATCTATTCGTTTATCGTTGTACATCAATGTCCAAACTGTTCTAAATACTTCATCACTGAGTACATACAAGACCCTATTTTTATCCATGATGTTGATTTACCCGAATTTGTAGCTAGACCTTATACACCACCTTTTAAAATATCTATTTCTAATGAAAGTAGCTTAACAGATATATCAGAGAGATTTTTAGAGGTGTATAAGCAGTCTCTAATGGCTGAGCATTATGGACTTCATCATTTAGTCGGTATGGGATTACGTAAAGCATTGGAATATCTTTTACAAGATTACCTATCGATTATTAATCCAAATGAGATTGAAAAAATTAAAAACTCTACTTTATCTCAAAACATTAATTTAATACCAAATGAAAACCTTAAATCCCTTGCTACTGCTTCTACTTGGCTCGGTAATGATCATGTTCATACTTCTATAAAGTGGCCTGATAAAGATATTTCAGACCTAAAAGCTTTTATAGAGGCACTTACCTATTTATTGCTAATGGAGCTTTCCATACTTTCTGCCAAGGAAATGATATCTCGTAAGTCATCTAACGGCTCAACCTTGTAAACCATTCTCCCTTCTTCCCAATACTCAACGATAGTTCTGTTCGGGAAGAGGGGATTATTATTTTCTACATAGGTTAATTTTGTTATAGTCACTCTTTCAGCACTGATAAATGTTTTTGAATCAGCACTTTCATCAGCATATATCTCATGATTTCTCATATGTGCACCTCCATTGCCCCATGGATGTCTTGAGATACTGACACCTTTCACAATGTTCCATACATATAATGTTGTTCACCTGGCTACAATGCACATAGGCTCTAGTTTGTTTGTTCCTTTCATCGCATATGGTACATATAGCCTTTCTTCGTTTCTTAGTCATTACCAAGTAACCGTTTTAGATACGATTGTGATGGCATAATTCCATCTGGCGTAACTAGGACAATCGTACGTTCACGACCAATGTCATCTCCACGTAAGTATGCTAACAACCGTGGCTTAATAACAGAGTATGTATGCGTGTTCGTTTCACGGTTATGAATCACCTCTACATAGGGTAAGTCTCCTGATTTGCCACCAGCCATTAACCTAGCTTTCGTATATCCCAAGGCAACCGCTGCTACATCTAATGGGGCAATATCTGGCAATAACTCTACACGATCCATTACATTGTCTAATGCTTTTAACCTGGTCATTAAATCATCCATGGTATTCTCCTTTCATCAAATCATCTATTGAACATTGAAAGTACTCTGCTACAGCTTTCACGCTACTAACTTTTGGGTCTGAGGTTCTCCAGTGTGATATGCTACCTACCGATAACTTCACCTCTCGTTCTAGCTTAGCTATACTAATTCCTTTTTCCTTACATAGTTCCTTAATAGTTTCATATAATTTCATGGTTTTCCTACCTCTTCATGCTGAATATATTCATTGACTTTCAAAACCATATCTTCTATAATCAAATTAATCACAAAACTTTTTTTCTAATACGAAAGGAAGTGGTTCTCATGAGCCAATTTTTGATGATTGCCTGTGCCTTTTAATGTCCGAGCTCGCTTTGGCTTAAAAGCGGTCGTCCTAGCGGCCTAAGGAAGATTAACTCCCATAGCAACGGTCTTTTCAACCGTTTGTTTGTCACAGCTTTAATAGATCGCAGCGCCTAGTATATATCGTCTATTTCATGCGGTGACCGCAATGCAAGAGGTAGGCAAACCCCTAAGGCAATATAGCTTTGACTCGAAAAACCAAAACTATATTGGTTAAGCAGCTAAGAGTATCTAATGCTCTTGGCTGTTTTTCATTTGTTAACCCAAAATAATACAAAAATTGCTAACTAAATAACTGCTTTACTTAGACAAAACCTAGAAAATCTCTAATGTGATTTTTATAGGACCTTTTACTATTTCTGAACACTCCAATTCATACCGAAGAGGAGTGTTCTTTTTTAGTTTCTCCTTATGCAATATATTTTTAGGGCATAAACTTGTTGATTCAAATTCTTTTTCTTCTGTTTGACTTTTAAATTTAATACTTCCTATCCAGTTTCCATCTGTCTGGTATCTTATTATTTTTCTTGCCATATAGTCTCCACCTCCCTACAGCAACTCATCTATAGTACATATGTTTTTCTGCTACAACCCCATTACGGGGACTGAAACATTGTGATTTCTGCTCCTTACTTTGGAAATCTTGGATCACTTTCAAAATTCCCTAACTCTAAATATATTTTTGCTTGAGTAAAAGTAGCCAATCCTAACTTATATGCCAATAATTTATCCGTTTTTTCTATCTTTTTTATTATTTGCAACTCGTCCATTGCAGCCACGTGCATGCTTCGTAGCCACTCATTTTGTTCTTCTGTTAATCCTGGTAACATAGTTCCTCCTGTGAAAGTCCGCTTCAAACATCTAATCTATCTATAATTTGTTTTGTTATCTAAACATTTTTATTAAAAAAATATTCCCAAACATCAATATGTGGAATGTCTAAAGCTAACATAGCTTTGTTAATTTCTTCTTGTTTGAATTGTAACTCAGAATTTAGTCTTTTATATAAAGATGTTCTTTTGATGCCTATAATATCAGCAAACTTCTCTCT